>NZ_JAJNAN010000161.1:0-318 GCF_022227565.1 Ectothiorhodospira sp. 9100 | reverse complement strand
CTATTGAAGATGCCACTGATGATGGCCGGGTCTGTGGGGGTGTTTGTGTTGGTTTTGTGAAGCAGGGGAGGGCAGTCATCCTCGCGCTCGGGCACGACCTCACCCACCTGGGTGGCCGTGGCCTCTTCCTGAGGTTGACTCAATCGGCGGGCGATGGAGGTGTACGTGCTGTCCTCCAGGCCCTCACACCCCCCCGCCCGAATCGGATTCAGATCAACATAGCTCATGGCGGCCAGCAACGCCTGTTCGTCCAGTAGTGCCTGACTCTTGAAACGCCCCTCCCAGAACCGCCCCCGCACCTTGTCCTCCGCGTTGGCA
>NZ_JAJNAN010000160.1:0-331 GCF_022227565.1 Ectothiorhodospira sp. 9100 | reverse complement strand
GGTGTCGCCCACCAAGGCGTCCACTTCGTCCAGGAACAGCACCGTGGGGCGATCGCATCCAAGCGACCATGTTTCCAGCAAATGCGTCAGCAGATCCTGGGCGTTGGTGTCCTGATGCTCCCTCAGCCAGCGACTCGGAGCGTCGTTGCCCAGATAGTGGTTGATGGATCGGGCAATGGCGCTGCAGGCTGCCTGGATGCCGAGCGTCGAGTCGCCACGCGCCGCCTGGGCGCCCTCGATATTGGCATAGGCACAGGCATAACGACCCTGCGCATTGATCGCCTGCATCATCGCCAGCAGCGTGGTGGTCTTCCCCGTCTGGCGCGGGGCA
>NZ_JAJNAN010000016.1:0-65902 GCF_022227565.1 Ectothiorhodospira sp. 9100 | reverse complement strand
CTGGGGATGAGGGGGAGGCGGCGGGCCTGGAGCCCAAATGTTATCCTCCACACTTTTGAATGGCACCCCTCCATGACGGACCGCATCGTCACCCCCGCAGCCACCCCCACCGACGACGAGGCACTGGAGCGATCCATTCGCCCCCAGCGGCTTGCCGATTATGAAGGCCAGCCCGTGGCGCGGGAGCAGATGGAGATTTTCATCTCAGCCACCCGAGCGCGGCAGGAGGCTCTGGACCATGTGCTCATTTTCGGTCCGCCGGGTCTGGGCAAGACCACCCTGTCCCATATCATCGCCCAGGAACTGGGGGTGAACCTGCGCCAGACCTCAGGCCCTGTGCTGGAACGCCCCGGTGACCTGGCCGCACTGCTCACCAACCTGGAACCGCGGGACGTGCTGTTCGTGGACGAGATTCATCGCCTCTCCCCGGTGGTGGAGGAGGTACTCTATCCGGCCATGGAGGACTTCCAGCTGGATATCGTCATCGGCGAGGGGCCGGCAGCCCGGTCCATCAAGATCGACCTGCCGCCGTTCACCCTGGTGGGGGCCACCACCCGAGCGGGGTTGCTGACCTCCCCCCTGCGTGATCGTTTCGGGATCGTGCAGCGCCTGGAGTTCTATGCCACCGAGGATCTGGCGCGCATCGTGACCCGCGCCGCAGGCATCCTGGGGGCGCAACTGGATGCCACCGGGGCCCTGGAGATCGCCCGCCGCGCCCGGGGTACACCGCGCATCGCCAATCGGCTGTTGCGCCGGGTGCGTGACTACGCCCAGATCAAGGCGGATGGCGTGATCACCGCAACGGTGGCTGATCAGGCCCTCAAGATGCTCAATGTGGACGCCAACGGCTTCGATGCCCAGGACCGGCGCCTGCTGATGGCGGTGATCGAAAAATTCGACGGCGGGCCGGTGGGCGTGGATAGTCTGTCGGCCGCCATCGGTGAGGAGCGGGGCACCATAGAGGATGTGCTCGAGCCCTATCTGATCCAGCAGGGTTTTTTGATGCGTACCACCCGGGGACGCATGGCCACCAGCCATGCCTATCGTCATTTTGGCCTGCGTGTGCCCGTGGCCCTGGAGGCACGCAGCGCCCAGCCTGATCTGCTCGATACGTTCGAGGCTCCTGCCGATGGTGAGCCGAACGCCTCCTGAAATTGATTCTCCACCTCAAAATGTGAACTGCTCTCGTGTCCCGATCCTCTCAAAACAGCACAATATCTCCGGCCTTTCAGTGGCCCGTGCGCGTCTATTATGAAGACACCGACGCGGGCGGCGTGGTGTTCTACGCCAACTACCTCAAATTCATGGAACGGTCCCGCACCGAGTGGCTGCGTGAGTTGGGCTTCGAGCAGCAACGGCTGATGGAGGCACAGGGCGTGATGTTTGCCGTGCGCAGTGCCCAGCTGGATTACCTGCGTCCGGCCATACTGGATGACGCCCTGATCATCACCTCCCAGGTGGTCGAGCAGCGCCGGGCCAGCCTTCGGATCCATCATGAGGTCTGGCGGGGTAGTGAGGGCGACGCCCCGGAACTGTTATGCCGCGGCGAGGTCAAGATTGCCTGTCTGGATGCCAGGCAGTTCACCCCCCGTCCGATTCCTGACACCCTTGCCGCCCTCATGCATGCCGGAGGCCCGCAGTGAGCCTTGATCTGTCCCTTTATCGCCTGATCCTGGAGGCCAGCCTGATTGTCCAGGTGGTGATGCTCATCCTGGTGCTAGCCTCGGTTTTTTCCTGGATGATCATTGCCCTCAAGTGGCGAGTGTTGCGGGAGGCGCGTCGGGAGGCGGACGCGTTCGAGGAGCGTTTCTGGTCTGGAGCGGACCTGTCCCGGCTTTATGAGGATTTGCGTCGCAAGGAGGCAGTGGCCGGGTTGGAGCATGTGTTTGCCGTGGGGTTCAAGGAGTTCCTGCGGGGGCGTCGCCTGGCGCGGGATGCCGCCGGTGGCGCCTTGGTGGCGGCCAGCACCCAGCGCTCCATGCGGGTGGCCGTTTCCCGTGAAGTCGACAATCTGGAGAGCTATCTCACCTTCCTGGCGACGGTGGGATCCACCAGCCCGTACATCGGGCTGTTCGGCACCGTGTGGGGCATCATGCATGCCTTTATTGGTCTGTCGGGTGTGCAGCAGGCCACCCTGGCCATGGTGGCCCCGGGGATTGCCGAGGCCTTGATCGCCACCGCTCTGGGTTTGTTCGCCGCCATCCCGGCGGTGATTGCCTATAACAGCTACTCCGCGGACATCGACCGTCTCATGGCCCGCTATGAGAACTTTTCGGAGGAACTCTCAGCCCTATTGCAGCGCCAGTTGGGAGCCGGCACGCAGGAGATGGGGGAGGCGCCCGCCTGATGGCCGAGAGGATCTCGCCGCGGCGGCGCCGCCGCTCCATGTCCCAGATCAACGTCGTGCCCTTCATCGACGTGATGCTGGTGCTGCTCATCATCTTCATGGTCACCGCGCCCCTGTTGCAACAGGGGGTGGAGGTGGATCTGCCCCAGGCCGATGCCGAGGCCCTGGACCCGACCCCCGAGCAGGGTGAGCCCATCGTCGTGACCGTTTCCCGGGACGGCCGGATGACCCTGAATCAGGGGCCCCGGGTGGGTGAGGCGCTGGAGCGGGATGAGTTGCGAGGCATTGTCGGCGATCTGCTCAGTCAGCAGCCGGGCACGGATGTTTTTGTGCGCGGTGACCGTTTCGTGGATTATGGTCGGGTCGTGGATGCCATGATCAGCGTTCAGGCCGCGGGGGCCGGGCGTGTGGGGCTGATCACCGATCCAGCCGAACAGGACGGTTGATGGCATGTGGTCATTGCTGACGGGGCATCGCCGCCTGTTCGTGTGGGTGCTGTCCATCCATGTACTGTTGTTTCTGGTGCTGGGGGTGAACCTGCACTTCAAGGCCAGTGCCGACCCCACCGCCCGTGGCAAACAGGCTCAGGTGGAGGTGGTGGAAGCGGTGGCGATGGATGGTGAGACTTTCGACCGTGCCCGGCAGGCTCGGGAAGAGGCACGGGAGGAAGCGCTGCGACAGGCCAGGGAGCAGATCGAGGCCGAGCGCCGTCGTGAGGAGGAAGCACGGCGCCAGGAGGCGGAGCGTCGTGCCCAGGCCGAACAGGCGCGACGCGAGGCAGAACAACGTGCCCAGGCGGAACGGGAACGTGCCGAGGCCGAACGGCAGGCCAGGGAGCAGCGCCAGCGTGAAGAGGCGGAACGCCAGGCCCGTGAACAACGGGAGCGTGAAGAGGCAGAGCGCCGTGCCCAGGCGCAGCGTGAACGTGAAGAGGCGGAACGCCGCGCCGAGGAAGCACGCCGGCAGGCCGAGGAAGCGCGCCTCCGGGAGCGGATGGAAGCGGAGCAACGGCGCCTGGAGCAGGCCGAGGCCGAACGCCAGCGTGCTGCCCGGCAACGGGAGCTGGACCGACAACAGAGTGAATATGCAGCAGCGATCCGCTCTGCCGTGCAACGCCACTGGCGACGCCCTGACGGGCATCGCTCCGGGCAGAGCGCAGTGGTGTTCGTCCGTCAGTCGCCCGGTGGTTTCATCCAGCAGGTGAGGGTGGAACAATGCACGGGAAACGCCATGTTCTGTGAATCGGTGGAGCGCGCCGTGCGTCTGGCCGAGCCGCTGCCGTCGCCACCAGACCCGGATCTGTTTGCCCGGGAGATCCGTTTCACCTTTGAACCGAGTTGACCAGTATCTTGAGTATCATGGTGCATCTTTTGAGTTCACCTTCAAGGCCATGCTCCGGCGCCGTGCCCGAATAAAACAGAGTCAACCTGATGAAACCACTCAAAACACTCTTCCTCCTGCTCCTGCTCACGCTCCCCCTGGTCGCCCAGGGCGCCCTGGAGATCCGTATCACCCAGGGGGTGGAGGGTGCCATGCCCGTGGCCATCGTACCCTTCGCCTGGGACGGGGAAACCTCGCGCCCTCCAGAGGATGTGGCCGGCATCATCGCCGCCAATCTCAACCGCACTGGCCGCTTCAGTCCCCTCGACCAGGAAGAGATGCCCCAGCGCCCCCGCGCGGCCGACGAGGTGAGCTTTGCCACCTGGCGTGATCAGGGCAGTGAATACCTGGTGATTGGTCGCGTTCAGGAGGCCGATGGCGACCGCTACGCCGTGCGCTTCCAGCTCTTCGGTGTGGCCTCAGGGCGCCAGCTCACCGGCTACAGCATCCCCGTGGAGCGCAGTCATCTGCGCCGCGCCGCGCATATGGTCAGCGACATCATTTATGAGCGCCTCACCGGCGATCGTGGCGCCTTTGATACCCAGGTGGCCTATGTGAGCCTCACCCGACAGGACGGGGATTTGCGCTACGCCCTGCAGGTGGCCGATGCCGACGGTCACAATCCCAAAACGGTCTTTAGTTCCAGCGAGCCGATTCTGTCTCCCGCCTGGTCGCCGGATGGCCGCCGCATTGCCTATGTCTCATTCGAGAACCGACGCTCCGAGATCTACATCCAGGATCTGGACGGCGGCGACCGCACCCGTGTGGCCAGCCATGAGGGCATCAACAGTGCGCCGGCCTGGTCGCCGGACGGCCGCCGCCTGGCGCTGACGCTGTCCAGGGAAGGTCAGCCGGATATCCATGTATTGAATCTGGCTGACCAGTCTCTGACCCGGGTGACTCAGCATCGCGCTATCGATACTGAACCCACCTGGATGCCCGATGGCCGTTCCATCGTCTTCACTTCCGACCGGGCCGGTCAGCCCCAGCTCTACGAGGTGTCTGTCCGGGGAGGAGCGGCCCGGCGCCTCACCTTCGAAGGGCGCTACAATGGCGGGGCCGACATCTCGCCGGACGGTCGTCGCCTGGTCATGGTGCATGGTGCCGGTAGCCGTTTCCGCATTGGCCTGCTGGACCGCGAATCGCGGCTGTTCCGCACGCTGACCGACAGCGGTATGGATGAGTCCCCCAGTTTCGCTCCCAATGGCAGCATGATCATCTACGCCACCTCGGAGGGCGGTCGCGGGGTACTGGCGGCGGTCAGTGATGACGGCCGCGTCCATCAGCGTCTGGTGCTGGAAGAAGGCGAGGTCCGTGAACCTGCCTGGTCACCCTTTCTTGATTGAACTCACGTTTTACGCATCCTTTACCGAGGTCATACCCCATGCTGAATACCCTTGTCAGGCTTCAGGCCGTGAAGATTCTTTTGGTGCTGGTGGTGGTGGGCACCCTGGGCGCTTGCGCCACCGCCGACCGGCATCCCGCGGGTAGCCCCGCCGATGAGTGGCCGGGTGGGATGGATCGGGATGCCCGCACACCCGGCAGCCTGGACCCGGATGTGGAAGCACGTCCCCTGGGCCGGGATGGTCGCCCCCTGGCTCAAGCCCTGGACGACCCGGATAGCCCCCTCTCTACTCGCGTGATCTATTTCGAGTTCGACCGCGATACGGTGCGTTCCGAGTTCGTGGATGTGATTGCTGCCCACGGCGACTACCTGTCTCGTCACAGTGAGGCCCGCGTGCGCCTGGAGGGACATACTGACGAACGTGGTACCCGGGAGTACAACCTGAGCCTGGGCGAGCGCCGGGCCCAGTCCGTGCGCCGCATGCTCATGCTGCAGGGGGCGCGTGATGAGCAGATTCAGGTGGTCAGCTATGGCGAGGAAATGCCGGCGGAACTGGGCAGCAATGAAGAGGCCTGGGAGCAAAACCGCCGCGTGGAGATTGTCCATGAGGGTGGCCGATGATGTCGGGTCGCCTCTTTCCTTTTCTTGTGTTCGGTGCCCTGCTGGTGGGAGGTGTGTCGGGCCCCGCGCATGCCCAGGACCGGTTGGCGCAACTGGAAGAGCGCTTGGAGCGTCTGGAACGCATCCTGGAAAATCAGGCGCTCATGGAGATGCTCAATCGCGTGGACAGCATGGATCGGGACCTGCGCGAGTTGCGGGGCGAGTCGGACGCCCTGCGCCATGAACTGGAAACAGTGAAGACGCGCCAACGGGATCTCTACCTGGATGTGGACCAGCGGCTGGAGCAGCTGGAGCAGGCCAGCTCCAGCCGGCAGGACAGCGAGGCATCGCCGGAATCCGAAGCACGATCAGGGCAGCAGAGGTTGGTAGACCCTCAGGATGCCGGCGATGATCGTCAGGCCTATCAGGATGCCTTCAACCTCCTGCGGGAGGGGCGGCATCGTCGCTCCATTGAAGCCTTTCAGTCGTTTCTGGAGCGTTATCCCGACAGCCCCTTGGCTGCCAATGCGCAATACTGGCTGGCCGAAGCCTTTTACGTGACCCGGGACTTTGAACAGGCCCTCCAGGAATTTTCCAGGGTGCTTGAAGAGTATCCCGACAGTAATAAGGGGGCCGATGCCCAGTTGAAGAAGGGGTTCACGCATTTTGAACTACAGCAATGGGAGGCTGCTCGCGAACAACTCACCCAGGTGAGGGATGAGCACCCCGGCACCACCGTGGCACGCTTGGCGGAACAGCGCCTGGCTCGCCTGGCTGAGCGCTCCGACTAAGCCCGGATGGCCTCCAAGGCTGCACCCCACCCCGTGGGAGCGGCCCTCGGCCGCGAACAGCGGAGCCACCGGCGCCTTTGGCGTCGCCGGTGGCTTCAGTACCTCCAGTGCCACCGACTTCTAAAATGGACACACCCACCTCCCCATCCGCGAACCCAGCCCTCCCCGGCTTGAGGATCACCGAGATCTTCCTCTCACTTCAGGGGGAGTCCCGCAGTGTGGGCTGGCCCACCGTGTTCGTCAGGCTCACCGGCTGCCCGCTGCGCTGCGACTACTGCGACACTGCCTATGCCTTCACCGGGGGAGAAGTCCTGCCGCTGGCGGACATCCTCAAGAAGGTGCAGGCCTACGGGGTTCGCCATGTCTGCGTGACCGGCGGCGAGCCTCTGGCTCAGCCCGCCTGCCTCCATCTGCTGCGTGCCCTGTGCGATGCCGGCCATGAAGTCTCCCTGGAGACCAGCGGTGCCCTGGACGTTTCCGCCGTGGACCCCCGGGTCATCAAGGTGATAGACCTCAAGACCCCGGGTTCCGGCGAGGCTGCCCGCAACCGCTGGGACAACCTCGTCCACCTGTCGAGCAAGGATCAGGTCAAGTTCGTGATCTGCGATCGGGCGGATTACGATTGGGCGTGTGAGGTGCTCGCCCGTGATGGTCTCACCGACCGGGTAGAAGTCCTGTTCTCCGTCGCCTTCGGGGATCTGGCCCCGGGCACCCTGGCGGACTGGATCGTGCAAGACCGCCTGCCGGTGCGTTTCCAGTTGCAGCTCCACAAGGTCCTCTGGGACGATGCCCGCGGCAGATGACACAAAGCCCCTCTACCGCCTCATCCCCGCCAGCGAAGCAGGTGTGTGCGAGCCCCTCTCCCGCTGGCGGGAGAGGGGTTGGGGTGAGGGTGGGGGCGGTGGGTACGGCAGCAAAAAAAGATCGAGGAAATCATCATGAAAAACGCCGTCGTCCTCCTCTCCGGAGGTATGGACTCTGCCACTGTTCTGGCCCTGGCCCGCGCCAAGGGCTTTGACTGCCATTGTCTGAGCTTTCGCTATGGTCAGCGTCATCACGCCGAACTGGTGGCCGCTGCCGAGCTGGCGCAATCCCTGGGTGCCGCCGACCATCGGGTCGTGGACCTTAATCTGGGGCTCTTCGGTGGCTCAGCCCTCACTGATCAGGCCATACAGGTGCCCGATGCCCCCTCCGATGGCATTCCCGTCACCTATGTGCCCGCCCGGAACACCGTCTTTCTGTCCATTGCTCTGGCCTGGGCCGAGGTGCTCGATGCCCGGGACATCTTCATCGGCGTCAATGCCGTGGACTATTCCGGTTACCCCGACTGTCGCCCCGAGTTTATCCAGGCCTTCGAGACCATGGCCAACCTGGCCACCAAGGCCGGGGTGGGCGGCGATCAGTGCCATATACGCACGCCGCTGATTGACCTGACCAAGGCCGAGATCATCCGTCAGGGCGTTGAGGCCGGTGTGGACTTCGCCCGAACCGTTTCCTGCTATAGCGCTGACGATCAAGGCCGGGCCTGTGGCGTATGCGACGCCTGTCGCCTCCGTGCCCGGGGCTTTGCCGAGGTCGGCCTGCCTGACACCACCCGCTACCGCCCCTGATCAGCCTCCCCAAGCCCTATTGATCCGCCCATTCAAAACACTGAATGGGTACGATCAGGCCCATTGTTGCAGAATGTCAAAACATGACAAGAAAAGTCCGGGCCTTCAGGCCCAAGGACATGGGCGCACAGACGTCCGACGCCATCTGCAGGAGGAGATAACATGGTATTCGAGAGCTTTACCACGGCCGCGGCTGTGGTGCTGACATCCATTTTTGTGCTCGCCTTCATCTTCGGTGCGGTCGCCAACAAGACCAACTTCTGCACCATGGGTGCCGTCTCCGACTGGGTCAACATGGGTGACCTGGGCCGCATGCGGGCCTGGCTGCTGGCCATTGCCGTGGCGATGCTGGGGGTGATCCTCTTCGAGATTTTCGGCATGGTGAATGCCGATGGGGCCTTCCCCCCCTACCGATCACCTCAGTTCCGCTGGATCGAGCACCTGCTGGGCGGCCTGATGTTCGGCATTGGCATGAGCCTGGCCAGTGGCTGTGGCAACAAGATCCTGGTGCGGGTGGGCGGCGGCAACATCAAGTCCATCATGGTGCTTCTGGTCATCGCCGTGATCGCCTACTTCATGGTGAATCCCTTCCCGGGTACCTCTCATACCCTGTATTCCACCCTGTTCTACCCATGGATGAACCCCCTGGCCATCAACCTGGGTAACCAGCAGGATCTGGGTTCCCTGGTGGCAGGTACCGAGCACGGCGCCATCGCCCGCCTGATCATAGGTCTCATCCTGGCGGCAGGCCTCCTGTTCTTCATCTTCAAGAGCCCTGATTTTCGCCGGAGTTTCGATAACATCCTAGGCGGCGCGGTGATCGGGCTGATGGTGGTGGGGGCCTGGTACGTGACCAGTCAGGCCATGATCGACGATGGCTTTGGTGGCCAGAACACCCTGAGTGCGTATGTTCAGGATTGGGATTTCCTGGCAGATGATCCGGACGCTCGACCCGCCGAGGCTGCCCCCTGGTCGGCTCAGTCCTTCACCTTCATCAACCCCATGGGTCAGAGTCTGCGCTATGTGGGCAGCGGTTTTGATTCGGCGGTACTCTATATCGGCGTCATGGCGCTGGTTGGAGTCATCGTGGGTTCCCTGTTCTGGGCGTTGGTCACCAAGGCATTCCGTATCGAGTGGTTTGCCTCGGTGAGGGATTTCCTCAATCACTTCGTCGGTGCCATTCTGATGGCCTTTGGCGGGGTGCTGGCCATGGGGTGCACCATCGGCCAGGGTATCACCGGCATCTCCGCCCTGGCCCTGGGCGGTTTTCTCACCTTTGCCAGCATCGTCTTCGGCGCCGCCCTGACCATGAAGATCCAGTATTACAAGATGCTCCATGAAGATGAAGCCAGCTTTGGTAAGGCCTTCGTCACCAGTCTGGTGGACATGCGCCTGCTCCCGGGGAAATTGAGGAAGCTGGAAGCCATGTGACCTCCGACACCCTCCAAGCCCTTGCAATGCCCAAAAACTTCAGTACAATACGTGCCCTTTCCGGCCCCCTGCCGGAGTGCATGATCCCTTTCCCGGAACATCAGTTCATGGGTCGTTAGCTCAGCTGGTAGAGCAGTGGACTTTTAATCCATTGGTCGTAGGTTCGAATCCTACACGACCCACCACATTGAAAACGAAGAAAGGGGACAGATTTATTTTCCCGCCAGGAAGGCGGGAAAATAAATCTGTCCCCTTTTTTCTTTTTTCGCTTTAACTCAGTGATCCAGCTTCTTGTCGGTGAATAGCCACTCGCGCAATTCCTTGTCGAATGTCGGGTCGCGTCGACGAATCCATTCCAGGACCATGGCGGCGTGCTCTTTTTCCTCATCGGCATTGTGCTGAAGGATGGAACGGAGCTCGGTATCCTTGCAGGCATCGACGCGCTGGTTGTACCAGTCCACGGCTTCCAGCTCTTCCATTAGCGACACGATGGCCCTGTGCATGTCGCGGGTCTCGTCGCTGAGTTCGTCAATGGGCTCATGATAGCCTTCGTTCGCCATGCCTTTGCTCCGGTGTTTGCATTGTGGTCTCGGGCCTCAATACTACAGACATTCGCCGCCGGTTTAACCCCGTGTTAGTGGGCTGCGACTCCGTTCCCCCGGGCTGGAAGGAGGTATCGGCCTCCTCCTCTGGGTGAGGCAAATAGGAAGGGTGTGAAAATGGGCGGTGTAACGGATAATGTGCGCCCGGAATACATCAATGGAGCCTCACCTTGGATCTTTTCCAGACCTTGATCCTCGCCCTGGTACAGGGCCTGACGGAATTTTTACCCATCTCCAGTGCGGCCCACCTGATCCTGGTGCCCGAACTCACTGCCTGGGAGGACCAGGGGCTGACCTTCGATGTGGCCACCCATGTGGGTAGCCTGACGGCCGTGATCCTCTACTTCCGGGTGGAATTGCGCCGCATGGCAAGCCACTGGGCTGGGTCGCTGGTGGGTCGGGGGTTCACCCCGGATGCCAAGCTGGCCTGGGCCGTGGGGTTGGGCACCATCCCGGCGGGGCTGGCCGGACTCCTTTTCCATGATGTGATCGCCACCCACCTGCGATCGGTGGAAGTGATCATCTTCACGACCATCGCCTTCGGCCTACTGCTGGGGC
This sequence comes from Ectothiorhodospira sp. 9100, assembly GCF_022227565.1. Lineage (NCBI taxonomy): Bacteria > Pseudomonadati > Pseudomonadota > Gammaproteobacteria > Chromatiales > Ectothiorhodospiraceae > Ectothiorhodospira > Ectothiorhodospira sp. 9100. The sequence continues at coordinate 55,238 of NZ_JAJNAN010000016.1, read as the reverse complement.
TCGCGGACTGGCGCGGGCGCCGCCTCCGGGATGAATATCAGATTGGCTGGGTGGATGTACTGGTCATCGGTCTGGCCCAGGCCCTGGCGCTGATCCCCGGGGTGTCCCGCTCCGGTGTCACCATGACCGCCGCCCTGTTCATGGGCTTCAACCGTCAGGCGGCGGCCCGCTACTCCTTCCTGCTCTCCATTCCCATCATCGCCCTGGCGGGTGGCTATGAGACCTGGGGACTCATCCAGGCCCCGGAGGACAACGTCGCCTGGTCGATGATCCTGATCGGTGCCCTGGTGGCCGGCATCAGCGCCTATCTGTGCATTCACCTGTTCCTCAAGCTGCTGGCCCGGATGAGCTTCCTGCCCTTCGTCGTTTATCGGTTGCTGCTGGGGGCATTCCTGATCTTCATGTTCTGGTAGGTCCTGTTCGGGAGGGGGGCATGGCCGATGGGTTCCACTATGTGAGCAACCGCCTGAGGTTTCTGGTGGTCTTGACCTTTCATGCCTATCGCTATACCCAGACCGGCCGGGCCACCGATGGGGTGTATCTGGACCGGCGGAGTCTGTGGCTGTCCGCCACCTACGACTTCTGATTTGAAGCGGGCAGGTCCCTGTGGGAGCGGCCCTCGGCCGCGAAAGCCCTGGCCTGAAAGTGCCCGGCTGCGACATTCGCCGGCAGGCCGACTCCCACGGGATACCGCGATACCCACCCGCCAGGCCATCGACCCCGGACACCCCGCCCGGGCCGTTCGCGAACGGCCCCTACGAGGGAGGGGTATACGCCGGTGCGGCAATGGGAGACCGAGGGCAGGTTGTGTCTTGATCTGATCGGCTGAGGGGAATGCGGTGGATGAGGCATTTGCCTGATCACGTTATCATGGTGGGGTTTTTCTGATCCCATTGATGGAACCCCGCATGAACCAATCCAAGGTCGAAGTGATTCAGGACGGCGCCCGGGTCTCCTGGCCGGGCGTGACCACCTCGCTGGGGGTCCTGATGCTGTTCATCCTCATGGTCTCGGTGACCTGGCCTCGGATCGAGTACTGGATTTCAGGTATGGGGACCATCCAGATCGGCCTTCTTGCCAGTCTGGTGGCCGGGCTATTCACCGCCGTGGGGGCCATCCCCATCTTCTTCCTGCGCCGCATCCCCCAGTCGGTGGAGGATGCCATGATGGGATTCGGGGCTGGAGTGATGCTTGCGGCCACCGCCTTTGAACTGGTGCTCCCCGCCGTGGAGGGTGCCGAGGCTCAGTATGGTGCCGTGGGCATGGCGATCCTGGTGCTGGCGGTGGGCATGGGGCTGGGCGGTGGGTTCCTGCTGTTGCTGCATCGGCTGGTGCCCCATGAGCACTTCATGATCGGCCCCCAGAGCGGCGCGGATCCCATGAAGATTCGCCGTGTTTACCTGTTCATCTTTGCCATTGCCCTGCATAACCTGCCCGAAGGGCTGGCAGTGGGGGTCGGTTTTGGTGGCGACGTGAATGACGGCATGACCCTGGCCTTCGCCATCGGCCTGCAGAACATGCCCGAGGGTCTGGTGGTGGCCATTGCCCTCTTGTCGCTGGGGTACAGCAAGATCACGGCCTTTGGGGTTACCCTGTTGACCGGGTTGGTGCAGCCGCTCGGTGGGCTGATGGGCGCCACGGCCGTGGCGGTGGTGGAGTCACTGCTGCCCTGGGGACTGGCCTTTGCCGCAGGTGCCATGCTCTTCGTGATCAGCCACGAGATCATCCCCGAATCCCACCGCAAGGGGCACGAGGCCAAGGCGACGCTGGGCGTGCTGATCGGCTTCATTGCCCTCATCGCCATTGATCTGGCGTTGGGGTAGGCATATCAGGTTCTGTTGGCGCCATGCCAAGGAACCGTGCCTCCCCTGGTCCTGGATGCTATCGGGTAGCCGGCGGTGAAATGCGTTCCATCAGGTAACACAGGCAGTCCTGGTGGATGATGTTCTCATCCAGGGTGAGCATGGAGGGCATGACCCGGCGCGTGAGCACCAGGCGGTCGCGGACGGTATCGAAGTATCGGGAGGTGACGTCCGCGCCTTGCTCGTCGCGGGCGACCAGGTGCGCAAGGTGGGCTGAATTGACCTTGGCCAGCACGGTGCCCGAGGGCAGTTCCCGGAAGTTCATGTGATCCAGATCCGGGGCAAAGTTCAGGTCCGCATCGCCTTGCGTGAAACTGATGCTCACCGAGTCGCGAACCTTCACCTGTGCCACGGTGTGGAACAGATCCAGGTCATGATGGGCCACTGGAGAGTCGGGGATCTCCGCCAGGTTCAGACAGGCGCGGAGGTAATCGCGGGCGTGCTCGATGCCATGGGTGTCCTCCGGCTTGCCGCACTCCAGAGTGACCGCCGGACAATGGGCGGCCAAAGCCATGGACTGCACCCCCCGGGGGCGGATGAAGTAGACCACGGTCCGGCTAAACAGCGTGGCCAGTTGCAGAAAGCAGTGGTCTAGCCGATTGACGCAGGCGTAATGAGGGTTCAGTCCGGTATTGTTGTGTACATCAATGCTGGCGAACAGCGGCCCTTGGGTGAGGGTCTCCACCACCTGACGCATCAAGGCGGTCTCCGGGCAGTCCGGGTGGTCCGTACCCGGCCAGACCCGGTTGAAGTCCGGTTGATCCGGCAGGTGGCGTGCGCCTTCGGCGGCTGCCTGCACATTGCCCACGAAGAGGTAGAGGGAGCGGGGCAGTCCGGATGGGGGCAGGTCCCGCAACAGGGCTTGAACGGCCTGCAGGCCCACGGGTTCATTACCGTGCAACAGAACGGAAATGAACAGCGGCGGCTCACGTCGACCCTTGAGGTGAATCAGGGTGGGTTCTGGCAGCAGTTCATGGATTCGCCCGGGTGGGGTCTGCGTGAAGCCTTCGGGGAGAGTGTTGCGATACCTGAGCATGAGATCGCCGTTACGGCAGGGGCCATTGGTGGATCGGTTCATCGGTCATCTGCTGGAGGCGGTAGGCCCGGGTCAGGCCCGCCATGTCCGGGCCATGGGTCTTGACCCAGGCCCTTTGCCAGTGGCTGCCGGTGGCGCGGGCCTGAACCCGCTCCGCAACCACTTCCAGATAGTGGTGAGCGTCTGCCTGGGTCACGCCCAGATGCTGCAGGCCGCGGCGTGCCCGGGGCAGCAGGTCCTGCAGGATCAGTTCCCGGGCGCTGATGCGCTCCTTTGAATCCCAATGCAGTTGTGACTCCAGGCCGTGCCGGGCAGCCAGGTAGAAGTTGTCCTTGGCAGTGGCAAAGTCGATCAGGCCCTCGGCGCCCCCGGCGGTACTCACCAGATCCTCCACCAGCCCGTAAAAGAAGGCCGCGTTGGCGATGCTGTCCGTGAGTGTGGGGCCGGCGGGCACGACGCGGTGTTCGATACGGATATGGGGTCTACCGCTGGGACCAAAGCCGATCAATGGGCGGTTCCAGCGCCAGATGGTGCCATTGTGCAGGCGCAGGTGGGCAAAGGTTTCCGGTGGCGTATCGCCGCACATGGGCAGCAGCGGGGGGAAGTGGTCCAGGTTTTCCTGGAAGCACTCCATGATGGACTCACGGGCATAGTCTGAGCCAAAGCTTACCCGGCGCATGGGGCCGCGCGCGGCATCCTGATAGCCCCCGACCTCCACCGCCTGTTCAAATACCGGGATGCGGGTCTCTTCCCATAAATCCTTGCCGAACAGGTAGGGCGCATTGGCGCTCAGCGCCACCATGGGGGCCGAGACGGCGATGGCGGCGTTGTACACTCGGTGGGCCGCTTCCAGAGGGGTTTGCAGGTGGATCTGAAACGAGGTGGTGGCGGCCTCGAGCATCACGTCCTTGTGGTCATGCTCCAGATGTTCCCGGCCATTGATATCCAGGTGTACCGGCCTGTCCTCGCGGGACCGGAAGACCTGTCGATTCAGGGCCCGGTAGCGTTTCATGGCGGACATGTTCTTCAGGCACAAATCCTGGGGCATCAGGGTGGGCAGGATGCCGATCATGAGGAAATGGGCGTCCAGGGATTCGGCAGTGTCGCAGGCGCGTTCCCAGGTGGTACGGATCTCCTGGTGCAGAGTGGTCAGCACCCGATGGCGGAGTGGGTGGGCCTGGGTATTGAGTTCCACATTGAAGCTGGCCAGTTCCGGGGTGGCCATGGGGTCGTCGAAACGGGCCAGGAAGCGCTCATTGAGGCTGGCGGGGGATTCGTCAGCATTCACGAGCCAGGCCTCGATTTCGAACCCGGCCATGGGATGGCCGCTGCCGAAGTCACCCCGGGCAGCCATCTCCCGGGCCAGGCGCGTCTCCTCGGCCACGCGTTTCCGGAAACGCTCGGTATCACGGGGGGTGAAGCGTGTGTTGTCGATTTCCTGGCCCACGGGCATGACCGGACGGGAGACTTCCCTGATCGTGCTTGAAGGGCGGGTCCAGGTCAATCCAACCCGGATGGGGCGTGTTCAGTTATCGGGCGGGTCGTACTGGGATTCCAGTAAATCGCACCACGCCTTTTCATGATGTTCCATGAATTGCAGCAGTTCATGGCGAAATTGCAGGATATCCTTCTCGAAGGCAGCGAAGCCCTCGCCACCGTCCAGAACCTGCAGGCTGCGTTCCACATGCAGCAGGGTGTCACGCAGGTTCAGGCTTGCAGCCATGGCCCCCTTCACTCGCTCCCGGGGCTGGGGGATCCAGCGACGGTCGCGGGTGAGGGAGGCCAGATGCTCACCCAGTTCCAGCCAGCGCTTGCGCAGGCGGGGCAGGGTGCCGATCTTCGAGGTCTTGAGATCCCCCCAGAGGCTGGTCTCCATCAGGGCCAGCCACTGGGCACGCAGGCGCTTGACCGTGGTCGGGTCGAACTCGAACGAGGCCTCGACGGTGCGTGGGTCCAAAACGGCGCCTAGAAGCCGTCGGTGGAGGTGAACAGGCCCACGCGCAGATCCTTGGCGGTGTAGATCAGGCGGCCGTCCACAAAGACCTGGCCATCCGCAATGCCCAGCACCAGTTTACGGGTGATCACACGCTTGACGTCCACCTGGTAGTCCACCTTGCCGGCTGAGGGCAGCACCTGACCCGTGAATTTCACTTCGCCCACGCCCAGAGCCCGGCCGCGGCCCGGGTTGCCGATCCAGGCCAGGTAAAAGCCCACCAACTGCCACATGGCATCCAGGCCCAGGCAGCCCGGCATCACCGGGTCGCCCGGGAAGTGGCAGCCGAAGAACCACAGATCCGGATTGATATCCAGCTCGGCGCGCATCTCTCCCTTGCCATAGGCCCCGCCTTCGTCGCTGATATGGGTGACCCGATCCATCATGAGCATGTTGGGCACAGGCAGTTGGGCATTGCCCGGGCCGAACATCTCGCCGTGGCCGCATTGGAGGAGTTCGTCGCGCTCGTAGCTGTTTTTTCGCATGTGGAATTGGTCGGTCCAGTAAGGAGCCGCCTATTGGACCGGATTCGGTGGGGTGGCACAAGCCCCGAGCCGGCAGCGAACAAAAGGACACGCGGTAACCTGATGGGATCAGGGTGGCGACGGAAAGCCCGTTCCATTAGGATTCAGCCGGTGATATTCAAGAATGAACGCCCGGCCCGTCAAGAGACGACCCGGCCGGGGTTGAGTATGCCTGCCCCCCGAGGGGCAGGCGGCCTGCGCCCCCGCTGACCGGATCCCTGGATCCCGACGGGCGGGGAAGGTTTATGTTCAGGGGTTCAGGGGAAGTCATGAATCTTGCGTTGATCGTGATGCTGCCGTTTCTCGGAGCACTCCTGCCGGGTCTGATGATCCGGTCGGGCCGTAATGCCTGTGCAACCGCCACGGCGTCGGTGACCGTGCTCGCCTTGGGGCTGCTGCTGGTGCATGCCCCGGCCGTGCTGCAGGGCGAGACGATCAAGGCCGGTTGGGACTGGCTGCCGGGGCTGGGCCTCAATGTCAATTTCTTCCTGGACGGTCTGGGCTTGCTGTTTGCGGGGCTGATCCTGGGTATCGGCTTGCTGATCATCATTTACGCCCGTTTCTACCTGTCCGAAAAGGACCCCATGGGCCTGTTCTACACCTACCTGCTGCTCTTTCAGGGCGCCATGGTGGGGGTGGTACTGTCAGACAATATCCTGCTGCTTCTCATCTTCTGGGAGCTGACCAGTCTCTCGTCATTTCTGCTGATCGGTTATTGGAAGCATCTGCCCGAGGGGCGTCAGGGAGCAAGAATGGCGCTGGCGGTCACGGGGGGCGGCGGTCTGGCCATGATCGCGGGGATGCTGATCCTGGGGAATATTGCCGGCTCCTACGAGCTTTCCGTCATTCTCGGCGAGGTGGAAAAGATCCAGGCCTCACCCCTCTATCTACCCGCTCTGGTGCTGATTCTGATCGGGTGCTTTTCCAAAAGCGCGCAGTTCCCATTTCATTTCTGGCTGCCCCATGCCATGGCGGCGCCCACACCGGTGTCTGCCTATCTGCATTCGGCCACCATGGTCAAGGCGGGGGTCTTCCTGCTGGCCCGTCTTTGGCCGGTCCTGGCAGGTACCGATGCATGGTTCTATCTGGTCACCACCACCGGCTTGTTCACCATGGTTCTCGCGGCGGGGATTGCCCTGTTCAAGGATGATCTCAAGGGCCTGCTGGCCTATTCCACGGTGAGTCATCTGGGGCTGGTGACCATGCTCTTCGGGCTGGGTACCCCCATGGCCGCGGCGGCCGGTGTTTTTCACATCATCAATCACGCCACCTTCAAGGCTGCGCTCTTCATGAGTGCGGGCATTGTCGATCATGAGGCGGGGACGCGGCATATTCCCCGCTTGGGCGGCCTGATGCACTTGATGCCCATTACAGCCACCCTGGCGATGCTGGCGGCGGCCTCCATGGCGGGTGTGCCCTTGCTGAATGGTTTCCTGTCAAAGGAAATGATGCTGGAACAGACGACGCATGCCCAATGGGCCGGTCTGCCCTGGCTGATCCCGTTTGCGGCGACGTTGGGCGCGTTACTTTCCGTGGCCTACTCGCTGCGTTACGTGGTGCATGTCTTCATGGGGCCCAAGCGGACGGACTATCCAGCCAAGCCTCATGATCCCAGGCCGGGTTTCTGGCTGCCGCCGGCCATTCTGGTGCTGCTGGTGGTTCTTATCGGGCTCTTTCCCGAGGTGATGGCGGGTCCGCTGGTTCGGGCTGCGGGGGCGGCCGTCACGGCGGGGGCCCTCCCTGAGTTGCATCTTGCCATCTGGCATGGAGTGAATAGCGCGCTGGTGATGTCGATGCTGGCGCTGGCGGGTGGCCTGGTCGTGATCCTTCGATACCCTGAGGTATGGGCTCGCTGGCGGGCGGGTCCCCACCCCGAGGCCAAGTCCATATACGATGCGGTACTGGCCCGGGTGGTCAAACTGACCCAGTTCGGGATTCACTCAGCGCACAATGGCTCGTTACAGCGCTATCTGGCCCTCATGGTCATCGCGTCCATTGTGCTGGGTTACGTGGGCTTCACATCGGCGGAGCATGTTGCAGGGCAACGCGAGACCCTGGTGTTTTCTCCCTTGGCTCTGGTGCTGTGGGTGGTCCTGGCCGGCGCCTGCTGGCTCCTGGTGACCCGGCATCGGCAGCGCCTGCTTGCGGTGGTGGCGGTGAGTGTGGTGGGGCTGATCGTCTCCGTCGGGTTTCTCTATTTTTCCGCGCCCGATCTGGCTCTTACCCAGATCTCCGTGGAAGTGGTCACCACGGTTCTGATGCTGCTGGCTTTGTACTTCCTGCCCAAACGCACGCCCGTGGAGAGTTCTCCGGTGCGAAGGGGCCGGGATGGGGTGCTGGCTGCGCTGGCTGGTCTGGGTGTGGGCGGCTTGTGCTGGGCTGTCCTGACCCGGGATTTCTCCACTCTCTCCGGTTATTACCTGGAACAATCCGTACCTGGTGGGGGCGGTACCAATGTGGTCAACGTCATCCTGGTGGATTTCCGTGGTTTTGATACCTTCGGCGAGATCATCGTGCTCGGGATTGCCGCCCTGGCAATCTATGCCCTGCTCGATGGCGCCTTGCGGGGACCTGCCGGGGCACGCCTGGAGGCCTGGCAGCCGGATATGCCTCGCGCGGCGGACCGCCACCCGATGATGATGGTGGTGGCCACGCGGGTAATGTTGCCCTTGGCCCTGATGGTCGGCGTGTTTATCCTCTTGCGCGGCCACAACATGCCCGGGGGCGGCTTCATCGCCGGTCTGGTGGTGTCCATCGCCCTGATCATGCAGTACATGGCCAGTGGTTTTCAGTGGGCCGCATCCAAGATGCGGGTCGATTACGACGCGCTGATCGGGCTGGGCATTCTGCTGGCGGGTGCCACGGGCATTGCGGCCATGGTCACGGACCATCCGTTCCTGACTTCTGCCCACGACTACGTTTACCCGCCTCTGATCGGGAAAGTGGAGCTGGCCAGTGCCATGGCCTTTGACGTGGGGGTATTCCTGACCGTGGTGGGGGCCGTGATGCTGGCCTTGGCGCAGGTGTCACGACTCGGGCTGGTGGCAGGGCATGAGCCGGCCAACATCAGCCCCATGGATGTGGATCCCTCCACATCGACCCAGGATCAGCGGGGCACTCGCTGAGATTCTGCCCTGGGCCTGACCCCGGGTAACCGAAAAGCTGAGATTGAGAGAGCGTGATCAATGGAGTTTCTCGTGGCCAGTGCGGTCGGGCTGATGACGGGTGCCGGTGTGTACCTGGTGCTTCGTGCGCGCACCTTTCCTGTGGTGTTGGGGCTTGCCCTGATCACCTACGCGGTGAATGTCTTTCTCTTTACCATGGGTCGCCTGGCGGTCAACCTGCCCGCGGTGATCAGTGACGATGCGGCCGGCTATGCCGATCCCTTGCCACAGGCCCTGGTGCTGACGGCCATCGTGATCTCGTTCGGCATGACGGCTGTGGTGGTGGTCATGGCCTTGCGGGCCTACCTTGAGGGGGATACCGATCACGTGGATCTGGCCGATCCGGACTCTGGGGACGAGGGGGATCGCTCATGAATCACTGGATCATCCTGCCGATTCTGTTGCCGGCGATCGTGGCGCCGATGCTGGTGCTCGCGGTGCGCCACGATGTGGTGCTGGCACGTGTCTTCTCACTGGCATCCGCCGTGTTGCTGGTGCTGGTGGCCGGTATCCTTTTGGGCCTGGCGGTGAATGGGGGCCCCCACATATACGCCCTGGGCAACTGGGCCCCACCCTTCGGCATTGTCCTCGTGCTGGATCGCCTGTCGGCGCTGATGCTTCTGTTGACTTCCTTCCTGGCGGTGGGCGCCCTGCTTTTCGCCATGGGAGGAACGGATAAGCGTGGTCGCCACTTCCATGCCCTGTTCCAGCTGCAACTCATGGGCGTGAATGGGGCCTTTTTGACCGGAGATCTTTTCAACCTGTTCGTCTTCTTCGAGGTCCTCCTGATTGCCTCCTACGGATTGATGGTGCATGGCGGAGGGAGTCAGCGCCTGCGGGCTGGTGTGCAGTATGTGGTGGTCAATCTGGTGGGCTCCTCCCTGTTCCTGATCGCGGTGGGGCTGATCTACGGCGTGACCGGCACCCTGAACATGGCTGACCTGGCCGTGAAGGTGGCTACGTTGGAGGCGGGTGATCAGGCATTGCTGCAGACCGGAGGGCTGTTGCTGTTGCTTGTGTTTGCCATCAAGGCGGCCATGGTGCCGGTACAGTTCTGGCTGCCGGGTACCTATGCCCTGGCACCCGCGCCTGTGGCGGCCCTGTTTGCCATCATGACCAAGGTGGGAGCCTACTGCATCATAAGGGTGCACGGTCTGGTGTTTGGTGAGGAGGCAGGCGAAGTCGCTCATCTGATTCATGACTGGCTCTTGCCGGCGGCCCTGATCACCCTCATGGTCGGCATGACCGGTGTACTGGCCTCTCGCCGATTGGGGCAGATGACGAGTTTTGCCGTCATTGGCTCCATGGGCATGATTATGGTGCCTGTGGCTCTGTATACCCACGAGGCCCTGTCCGCGGCCCTTTACTACCTGGTCCATTCGACCCTGGCCGCAGGGGCCTTGTTCCTGATCGTGGGCCTGGTGGCGGAGCGCCGGGGGAGTCTGCAGGATCGGCTCGTGGTGGGGCCGGTGTTCGCGCAGTCGGGGTTGCTTGCTGCGGGGTTTTTCATGGCCGCGGTGGCCATGGCCGGCTTGCCTCCCTTGTCAGGGTTTTTGGGCAAGCTCCTCATACTGGACGCGGCGCGGGATGTGGATGCCAATGTCTGGATCTGGACTGCGATTCTGGCCTCTTCCTTCCTGGCCATTGTGGGCTTTGCGCGGGGGGGCAGTACGCTGTTCTGGAAACCATCCGCCACGGAACGTGAGTTTGATGTCGTTCATGAAGCGGACGGGGGTGCCTTGCCCTTCGTGGCGGTCGGCATACTCCTGGCCGGCCTGGTGATGTGGACGGTTCTCGCCGGGCCGGCCACGCATTACCTGGACGCTACCGCAACACAATTGCTTGACCGACAGCGCTATATTGATGCGGTGTTGAATTGAGCCGGATGGTTGAAGGGGAGAGGATTGATGGTGCCTGAAAAACAAAGCCAGAACTTCCGCCAGCGCTGGTTGCCCCACCCCCTGCTGACGTTGACGCTGGTGGTGGTCTGGATGCTGCTGCTCAACAGCTTCACGTTGGGCGGATTTCTCCTGGGCACCGTTCTTGGGGTGTTGATTCCCATTGCAACCAGCCATTTCTGGCCGGGGCGCCCCCTTTTGCGGGCTTATGGAAAGATGATGGCTTTCCTGGGTATCGCGCTCTGGGACGTGTTGGTGGCAAACGTGATGGTGGCCCGTCTGATCCTGTTCAGAAGGCCGGAGAGTCTGGCCACGCGCTGGGTTGCCATGCCACTGGAGTTGCGTTCCCCTGAGGCGATCACGTTGCTGGCAGGGACGATTTCCCTCACGCCGGGCACCGTGAGCAGTGATCTTTCCGCTGATGGCCGAACTTTGCTGGTGCATTGTCTGGACGCACCCGATGCGGAGGTGGCCGTGCGGGATATGAAATCGCGTTACGAGGCGAGACTCATGGAGATCTTCCCATGATTGAATATGCTTTGATTTTTGGCTTCTTTGCCGTCTCGGTGGCGCTGCTGATGAATCTATGGCGTCTGATTCAGGGGCCCACGGTGGTGGATCGTCTGCTGGCCGTGGACACCATGGTCATCAATGTCATTGCCTTGATCATTCTTCAGGGGATGTATCAGCGCACCACCCTGTATTTTGAGGCCGCCCTGCTACTGGCCATGTTCGGGTTCGTCTCCACCGTGGCCTACTGCCGATTTTTGTTGCGCGGCGACGTGATTGAGTGACCGGGAGACCTGACGATGGCGATGTGGCTGGAATTCCTGATTTCCCTGCTGATTGTGGTGAGCGGGATCTTCATCCTGGTGGGCTCCCTGGGCCTGCTGAAGTTACCGACCCTGATGACGCGACTGCATGCCCCCACCAAGGCCACGACCCTGGGAGTGGGAGGGGCCTTGCTGGCGTCCGTGGCGTTTTTTCTGGGTGGGGAACGTACGCTGTCGGCCCATGAACTGCTGGTCACCGGCTTTTTGTTCCTGACAGCACCGGTTACCGCCCATTTCATCGCCAAGACCTACCTGCATCTGTACCCCGAGGAGCGTAAAACGCTCCCTGTCCTGCCCGAGCCGCAACAAGGCTGGAGTACCTACGTGGCGTCTCGGTCCCCTCGGGCGGACGAGCAGCAGGACAGCCCTCACGAGTGAGCGGTTGTCTCCTGCTGCCTAGGCATCCCAGCGCAACTGAGCCAGCTGGGAACGCGTGTAAAAATGTCCCTGTCGCATGAAACCGGCCACGATCCCGTCCTTGAGCGCGGTGATCCGGCCGTATTCGTCGCGTTCCAGCACCCAGTGGTCCGGTAACCCATCCAGCAGATGGATCAGGGCCAGGGAGCCGTCGTCATTGATGGAGAGATGGGTCTCGTGGGTGTGCGTATCCATGAAGGCGGGAAGGAAGCCCAATACCGCATTGGCGGCCTTCATGTCCGGAAATTCACGATACGCGGCCCATTGCATGCCGGCTGGCCGTTCAAGTTGGCTTCTGTTCATGGGATGTGACCTTGATCTTCCAGAGTGCAGATTGTCTTTATCAGGCTAGCGGCATGGGGTGGAAGAACTTGAGGGCATTGCCAGAAAGGTCGTCGGTTGGGTCATAATCGGGACCCGCTTAATCACGCCTGCGTGTTGCACGTGGGCCTTGGGAGATCCTATGCCCTTTGAAGGTCTGATCGGCTTCTGGGCCGACAGCTTGAGTCTGTCCATCGGAATCTGGGTGGTGATTCTGATGACCCTGGCTTACGGGGCACGTGCCTGGGCACATCGACTGATCCATGAGGCTGCGCGATTCACGAGTCTGCTGGCCCGATATATGGCCCGTGCGGTGCGAAGGGCCACTGTGCATCTGCGGCGCTGGTATTTACGTTATCTGCGGGGTGTGGAGGCGAGACGTCTCGAGGGACGCGTTGAGCGCGTGTACCGTGATATTCATGGGCGGGTCAATCGCGATCTGGGAGGCTTCCCGGCCCTGCAGCAACGCATCCATCGGCATATCGATGCCCTGGAACACGACTATCATTCAGCCCGTGATCAGGTACCTGAAGAGCCTGGCTGGGTGCGCACGGCCAATGCGCTGGCCGCAGCGCCGCCCAAGGCGGATCCCCGGGTTGGGCAGGTACTGGAAGAGATTCATGACTCCCTCGCGCGATCCGGCCGTGAGGCCCTGGAGGAGTACCGGCGTGCCAGCCAGTCCCGGATGGAGATCCTCAAGGGACTGCTGCCCGCCTGGCGTGAGGTGGGAGATCACATCCAGCAGATGGAACGTGTTGTCAGAGGCGTGAGCGATCAGACCAAAAATCTGGACAGGATGGTGGGGCAATATCGTCGCCTGGCCCAAGGCAGTGTGCCGGCGCGAACACTGACCCTGGCATCCTTCGGGACGCTGGCCGTGAGTGGCCTTGTTCTGGTCCTTCTCGGGTTGTGCGCGGCCGTGCTTTTTTTCCTGGTGGTTCCCCCCATGGAGCAGGTGCTGGGAGGCGCGCCCGGCAGCAGCGTGGCACCGTGGGCCGTGGCTTCATTGGTGCTTCTGCTCCTGCTCGGTGGTGGCATGATGACGGAGGCGCGACAGGTCAGCCGTATCATTCCGGCTTTTGGCGCCATGGATCCACGTGGGCGGCAGTGGGCGTTTACAGTGGGTTTGATGCTGGTGGTGCTGACCGTGCTGCTGTGCGCGACCCTGGCGGCCAGCCGGGACTTCTATGTGGCTCAGGGTGATGCCCTGCACATGCTGCTGGAGGGGGAGCCCGAGTTGCTCTGGCCCGGGGTGGACTGGCTCTCCACCTTGACCCGATTGGCTCTGGGGGGATTGCTGCCCTTGCCGCTCATGCTGATTGCACTTCCTCTTCAGGCCTTCATGCAGTCGGCCGCTGTTGTAGGGGTGGGCTTTGTCCTGCTGTGCCTGAGCCTGATCGAAACCCTGCTTGCAGGGTTCGCTTTGGGCGCACGGCTTTCAGAAAGGTTGTTGAAGGCCCTGTACGAGCTCCTGATCTTCCCGCCACTTCTTATGGAGCGAGGGTACCGGGCCTGGTGTCGCAAGCGCTCCGTGGACCCGAGTGAATCCTCGTCGGCACGCATGCCTGCTGAATTGCTGACGCTTCCGGAGGTTCCGAGCGGGCGGAAGGGCCCAGGAGCAAGCAATCATGACAAGCCCTGATCAGCATTGCTCCCAGGGCAAGCCGTGATATCGCCAACCGTCCATGCTGGAGCGGTGGTGATTTTCGTCCAGTTCGCCCTCGAATCCCTCGGCGATGTGATACACCCGGGGGATGCCTTCGTCCACCAGTGCCCGCCCGGCCTCCAGGGAGCGCTTCCCGCTGCGGCAGATCAGGATCACCGAGGCCCCGTTGTCAGCCTCACTGGCGGCGGCGCCACCCAGCAGGAGTTTGCGCACCTCTGGCACAAAACGCGGATTGCGGGTCCAGTCCGGCTCGTCCATCCAGGGGATGTGAAGGGCGCCTTTGGGGTGGCCCACAAAAAGGTATTCCATGCTCGAGCGGATATCCACCAGCAGGGTCTTGGCATCAGACTGGAGCATCTCGTAGGCTTCCCTGGGGGAGAGGTTGATGGGATCATTCTTGGACATGGGTGCCGGGCTTCCTCGCAAAGGGATGAGTTCTGGTAAAGTGTGGCCGCGCGGCGGCCCCTGATGAGACACATGGGCGCCATCTGCCCGAATGTGAGTCGCACGCGCTCCGGTGACACCGCCTGGGCGGGTGACCCGGATTCTCGCTGATCTGGGCGAAAATTGCGAAAGGACAATAATTGTGGAACGCGCGCTAGTCATTTTTTTCGGTCTGCTACTGGGGCCGGGTCTGCTGCTATCCAGCTGGTCCATGCCTGCCCATGGTCAAGGCACGGCCTATGTCAGTGACGAGCTGGAAATCGCGGTGCGAAGGGGTAAGACCTTCCAGCATCGCATCTTGCTGTTTCTGGACAGCGGTGATCGGGTCACCGTGCTGGAGGATGACGGCGAGGGTTATACGCGCATCCGTACAGAGGGAGGCACGGAAGGCTGGGTGCAGACACGCAATCTTTCGGAGCAGCCGCATGCACGCGAACGGGTGGCCGCCCTGCGTGCTCAGACGGCGTCATTGGAAGAGCAGCGTGACGCATTGGCTGGGCAGGTGCGGTCGTTAGAAGCAGACAAGGCCCGAGAGAGCGAACGCGCCGATACCCTTTCCGCCCGGGTGATGGAGCTGGAAGAGGAGCTGGAAGCGTTGCGCGATATTGCCGCGGACCCTCTGGAGAAGGCCAGGCAGAACGAAGCGTTGCGAGAACAATTGGCGGGTGAACAAGAACGCGTGGGCGCCCTGCTGGAGGAGAATCGTCGGTTGCGCGACGATGATCGCAAGGACTGGTTCTTGTATGGTGCCGGCGTGTCGATTGGCTGTCTGATTCTCGGGATCCTGCTGACGCGGGTTCGACTCCGCCGACGGACTTCGGGCTGGATCGATTGACCTTCCCAGTGATGAAACCTTATTCCATCGGGTCCCAGGCACTGGGGCCGCTGAATCAAACCGCAGGAGATAAGATGTTCAAGCGTGTCTTGGTGGGGGGCTTTCTGGCCTCGGTGCTGATGTCCCCGGCGGGGGCGGATACTCTGGACGCCTACCTGAGTCAGGAATCGGCACAATTGACCTATCTGACTGACTCCAGTCGGATCGGCCTGGGTGGAGCCGACCTGTCCTTCGGTTTCTTTTTCAACGATGACAGTGACATGATGCTCAGTACCGGGCTCAGTGTGGCAGGCGTCCCCGCCGGGGATCAGCCGCTCACCTTCGGTCTGGGCGGCAAGGCCTATCTTGGTCTCATCGACGACCCTGATGATAACTTTCAGTCGCTGACCCTGGGAGGGGAGGTGCGTTACACCATCCCCTCCAACACCCCCATGTACATTGCCGCCGAAGGCTATTACGGGCCCCGCGTGACCACCTTCAGTGACGCCCGGGATTTGCTGGACCTGGCGGTGCGTTACGAGGTTGAAGTCACTCCCGGTGCTCGCGGCTTCATTGGCTACCGGCATCTGGAGGCCGACATGGACAAGCGTCGTGACTACAAGATGGACGACCATGTGCATTTCGGGGTGCGTTTCAACTTCTGAGATGGGGTGATCGGCCATGCAGGACCGCCCGGATGCCATGGATGACGTGCTGTCCATCATGGCCAGGCTGAGGGATCCCGAGCACGGGTGTACCTGGGATCTCAAGCAAACCTTTGATTCCATCATCCCCCATACCCTGGAGGAGGCCTACGAGGTGGCCGACGCCGTCGAACGTCGGGATTTCGAGGAACTTCGCAGTGAACTCGGGGATCTGCTGCTGCAGGTGGTGTTCCACTCGCGCATGGCCCAGGAAGAGGGGCGTTTCGATTTCCACGACGTGGCGGCCACGCTGGCGGAGAAACTGGTGCGCCGCCATCCCCATGTCTTTGGAAACACCCGTTTTGAATCCGAGGAGGCCCAGCATGCTGCCTGGGAAGCGGAAAAGGCCCGGGAGCGCGCCGCAGGGCAGGGTGCGCCTGCTGATGGCAATGGTGACGAGATTCCGCCCAGCCAGCTGGATGGTATTGCTCGCACCTTGCCGGGGCTGAGTCGGGCGGCCAAGATCCAGAAGCGTGCCGCCCGCGTGGGATTTGACTGGGACGCCCCGGGGCCGGTGGTGGACAAGATCCGCGAGGAACTCAACGAGGTATGCCAGGAGATGGCCGCCGGGGCAGGGCACGATCGTCTGGAGGACGAGGTGGGGGACCTGCTCTTTGCCGTGACCAACCTGGCCCGCCATCTGAAGGTGGACCCCGAGGCGGCACTGCGGCGCACCAATCGCAAGTTCGAGCGCCGATTCCGTTTCATCGAGCAGGCGCTGGCCCGCGAGGGGCGTGCGGTGGAGGATGAGCCGCTGGAGATCCTGGATGCGTTGTGGGATCAGGCGAAGCGGGAGGCGTAGTCCACTTCCAGCCGCAATGACAGATCCACTGCCCGTACATGCTTGGTCAGTCCGCCAACGGAGATCCGGTCCACCCCCGTGGCCGCGATGGCACGGAGGCTGTCCAGGTCCACGCCGCCGGAGGCCTCCAGCAGGCAGCGCCCGGCCACCAGGGCCACCGCCTCGTGCATGCCCTCCAGGGTGAAATCATCCAGCATGATGATATCGGCGCCGGCCGCCAGGGCCTGGCGCACTTCATCCAGACTCTCGGTTTCCACCTCCACCGGAACCTGTTCCCCCAGGCTCCGGGCACACGCCACAGCCGCGGCGATGGAGCCAGCGGCCATGATGTGGTTCTCCTTGATCAGTACCGCGTCATAGAGTCCCAGGCGATGGTTGTGACCGCCGCCACAGGTGACGGCATACTTCTGGGCCAGGCGCAGTCCCGGCAAGGTCTTGCGGGTGTCCAGGATATGGGCCCCGGTGCCGGCCACGGCCTCCACATACTCTCGGGTGCGGGTCGCTGTGGCCGAGAGGGTTTGCAGGAAGTTCAGGGCCGTGCGCTCGCCGGTGAGGATGGCTCGGGACGGACCGGAGAGGGCGCAAAGGCGAGTGCCTGCGGGGATGGTGTCACCATCCGCCACCTGCCAGTGAACCTTTACATCGCCATCAAGCGCCGCAAAGGTGGCGTCGAACCATGCCTGGCCACAGAGGACGGCCGCCTCCTTGCAGATCACATGGGCGCGGCAGGTGGCATTCTCCGGGATGAGCTGCGCGGTCAGATCCCCAGGGCCGATATCCTCGGCGAGGGCAATGCGGACGGATTCGCGGATGGCGCGGTTGGATACAGGCAGGGTCATGGCTCAGGCAGTCATGCAAGGACGGGGTATGAGGATAACGCAAAGCGGGCGCGCCATGGAGTCGGGCCATGCAATTACAGTATGCTCTGAAGGGTCAACCTGTCGCGGCACAAAAACGCACAATCGTCCACGTATCCAAAGCGCAGCCTCTTGAATCAGATCAGGGAATTTTACGAGCTTCTCAAGCACTCCTTCCGGAACCTGCTGCCCATCATCGTCGTGGTGGCCGTCTTCCAGTTTGCCGTCATGCAGCAGGTGCCTGAAGACTGGCTGCCCATGGCGGTGGGCCTGCTCGTGGTGGTGGTGGGCGTGGCCCTGTTCCTCCAGGGTTTGGAGATGGGGATCTTTCCCATCGGCAAGAACCTCTCCAACGAATTTGCCAAGAAGGGCTCGCTGGGCTGGTTGATGGTCTTTGGGTTCTGTCTGGGCTTTTCGGCGGTAATTGCCGAACCGGCCCTGATTGCGGTGGCCAGTCAGGCGGAGATGATCAGTGGCGGACAGATCAGCGCCCTGGTGCTGCGTGTGCTTGTGGCCTTATCGGTGGGGGGCGTGGTGGCCCTGGGGATCGTGCGGATCATCCTGGGGCATGGCCTGCACTGGTACATGATCATCGGTTATTTGCTGGTGGTCATCATCACGTTCTTTGCTCCCGAAGAGATTGTCGGTCTGGCCTACGACTCCGGGGGGGTGACGACCAATATCGTCACCGTGCCCCTGATTGCCGCCCTGGGCATTGGACTTGCGGTATCCATTCGGGGGCGCAATGCGCTGACCCATGGTTTCGGGCTGGTAGGGCTGGCCGTGATGGTGCCCATGATCGCTGTGCAACTCTACGGCATCCTGGTGTATTCCCTGGGGGACCCGGAGATGGTGCGCGGGGCCGCTCCGCTGGCCCAGGCGGTGGACGATGAGCTGGTCAGCCAGGTGGGTGGCAGCGTGATGCTGGGCATGCTCACGGACCTGCTGGTGATGTTTCGCGATGTGTTGCCCATCATTGCCGTGATCCTGGTTTTCCAGTACCTGGTGATCCGCAAAGGTATCGCTCATGTGCACAAGGTGATGGCCGGTTTCATCCTGGTCATCTTCGGCCTGTATGCCTTTGTGCTGGGCCTTAAGCTGGGTTTGTTTCCCATCGGCAGGAGCATGGCGGAACAGCTGATCACCCTGGATGGTTTCCTGTTCGTGTATCTCTTTGCCTTCAGTATCGGGTTTGCCACCACCATGGCCGAGCCGGCCCTGATCGCCATTGGTCAGAAGGCACAGGAGGCGGGCAGGGGGAAGCTCAATGGCAATACCATCCGCCTGCTGGTGGCCATGGGGGTGGCCGTGGGGATCACGCTGGGGGTGCACCGGATCATCGTCGGCGATCCCATTCATTACTACATCATGGGGGGCTATGCAGTGGTGATCCTGCTCACCTGGTTGGCGCCCCGCTACATCGTTGCCCTGGCCTATGATCTGGGCGGGGTGACCACCTCGGAGGTGACCGTGCCCTTGGTCACCGCCCTGGGCATTGGTCTGGCGACGCACATTGAGGATCGCAACGTGCTCATTGATGGTTTTGGTCTGATTGCCTTTGCGTCGATCTTCCCGATCATCAGCGTGATGCTCTATGCTATCGCCGTCGAACTTGCCAATCGCTGGAGGCAGCAACCGTCATGAAGTTTGCCGTGCTGGTGGCCATTCTGGCCGAAAACCTGGAAGAAAAGGCCATTGACGTGGCGCGCAAGGCCGGGGCAGGTGGCGTGACCATCCTCGATGCCCGCGGTATTGGTGGCAAGGAAAAGAAGACATTTTTTGGGCTGACCTATGAAGGCAGCCAGTCGGCGCTTGTCTTCGTGCTGGAAAAAAAACTCTCCCTGGCCGTGATGAAGTCCCTGCGCGATGAACTGGACCTGAAATCCCACTCCCATGGTGTGGTTTTCACGGTGCCCCTGGAGCATATCGCGGGGATCGACCTGCGTCAGGTGGAGCGCTTCGAGGAGCGTATCAAGGACGACATCTAGGCCTGACTGGTCGCCCCGGGCCGTCCCTTCATACTACCCAGAGGTTATTCATGCTGGTCAAAGATCTTATGGTCAAGAACGTGGCGACCATTTCTCCACTCGCAACCATCCGCGAAGCCATGCTGGAGATGAAGCGCCACCGGGTGAAGTCTCTGGTGGTGGATAAGCGACAACCTCATGATGCCTACGGCATCATCACCTATACCACCATATTGCGGACCATTGTTGCGGAAGAGGGGGATATTGATCTCGTCAATGTCTATGACGTGTGTTCAAAGCCCGTGATCACCGTGCCGGCGGAGATGGAGGTAAAGCATGTGGCACGGTTGATGGTGCTGCAGCGTATTCGTCGCATTGTGGTGTTGAACAATAACGATATGGTCGGTCTGATCACCATGAACGACATTGTCTCGGCCATCGTGGAGATGTCGGAGAGTTGAGCAATGCCAGGGGCGACGGGATCGTCGCCCCTCTCCTGGATGCCCCCGGCTCCGAGTGTTCAGACCTTGAAGCGCCCCACCAGGTCCTGAAGCTCGTTGGCCAGCCTGGAGAGTTGCTCCGACGCCTGGGTGGTTTCCCGGGCGCCCTGGGCATTCTCCTCGGCGGCATCGGAGATGCTGGTCACGTTCCGGTTCATCTCCTCGGCCACGGCGCTTTGTTCCTCGGCTGAACTGGCCACCTGCGTATTCACATCGTTGATGGTGCTCACCGCCTGGGTGATGGAATCCAGAGAGTGCCCCGCCTCCGCGGCACTGTCGCGGCTGGATTGCGCATACTGCTGACTTTCCTCCATCACCACCACCGCGCGCTGGCTGGTCTGTTGCAGGCGCTCGATCATCTCCTGGATTTCCTGGGTGGAGCTCTGGGTACGGGTGGCCAGAGAGCGCACCTCGTCGGCCACCACCGCGAATCCGCGTCCGGCCTCTCCGGCACGGGCGGCCTCGATGGCCGCATTCAGGGCCAGCAGGTTGGTCTGCTCGGCAATGCCCCGGATCACGTCCAGCACCTTGCCGATCTGCTCGCTGTCCTTGTCCAGGTCGCGGATGACATCGGCGGCCCGCTGCACTTCCTCGGCCAGTTTCTCGATGCGGTCCAGGGTGCCGGCGACCACATCCTTGCCACTCAGCGCCGCGCCCTGAGCATCACGGGTGGCATCAGCACCCTGTTGCGCACTGCGCGCCACCTCCTGGGCCGTGGCGTTCATTTCGTTCATGGCCGTGGCCAGTTGGTCCACCTCGGAACGCTGGCGGCTCACGCCGGCATCGGTGCGCTCCGTAATGGCGGCCAGGTCAGTCGCGGCCCGGGCCAGATGGGACGTGGAATCCAGTATGCGGCTGATGAGGTCGCGGAAGTTGTCCATCATGGCGTTGAAGGCCCGCGCGGCCTCACCGATCTCGTCCTTGCCCTCGACTTTCAGCCGATGGGCCAGATCACCGTCCCCCTCTGCAATTCCCTTGAGCCCCTGGGCCATGTGGTTGAGAGGCGTGGTGACGAAGCGTCGCACGAAAAAGTACAGCAAGAGCAGTATCGGAACGCTGACGGCAATGGCCAGCAGGGTGATGCTCCAGCCAAAGCGCTGAACGGCGGCATTCACCTCGTCCAGCCGAACCTGCATGCTGACGGCGCCCAGGATGTCACCCTCGGCCGCCATGGCATGGCAGGAGGTGCAGTTCTTGCCCAGATAGTCCGTTTGGTTGATGACCGGCAACACCGCTCGGAGCAAACTTCTATCCTCCGACAGGGCCAGATGGGGCTCACCCGTCTCGAGAACCGCTCGCTCTGTGGCATCCTGGGGCTGTTCATGTTCGGTGCCCGGGCCGTATTGCTGGGCCACCGGTTGTCCACGCAACACGCGAAGATCCGAGACACTCTGGAGTTCGACGATTTGATCAAGGAATTCATCCCGCCGATGGGTGGTGCCAGTGATCATCATGGTGGTCAGGCCAGCCATGGTCATTTCATGGATGGTGGAGGAGAAGCCCTCCGCCTGCTCGATAGCCGTGCCACGCTGCTCGTGGATGGCCCAGAGGATCATGCCCGCCCAGGCAGGCACGAGTATCAACCACATGGCGCCCACCAGGCGGACCCAGATCGGCAGGTCTGAAATACGTCGCATTGCGATTCCCCGTTGGCTGCCAGGCCCTTGGCAGGATTTCTTTCGTGTCCGCCAGATTATATCGGCAGAAACCGCGTTAACTTGACCGTCATCCATCCTTGGCGGATGCGCCGGCGGTTTGGGCCGACAAGGGGTTCCTTGTGCTGAGGGTGTGCTGTACTTGCCGAGGCATTATGCCATGCGTCCAGCGAACGCGCCCCTAACTCCCCTGCATCTTGATGGTGAGGCACTTCCGATGATGAAAGATACGTTCCAGGCCCCTCCCCCTTCGGGTGAGAGGGAGAGGGGAGAAGAGATCAGTGCGCGCCCTTTTCGTCCGCGAGGATGCGCCGCTTGACGCGTTGCAGGAACAGCCAGGCGCTGAGGGCCACCACGGGGGTGGCGAGGCCCATGCCCAGGGTGGTGCTGATGGGGATGCCCTGGCTCTCCAGCCCTTTGAGCGCGTAACCCACCAAACCCACGCCGTAATAGCTGATGGCGATGACAGAAAGCCCTTCCACGGTATCCTGCAGTCGTAGTTGCAGTCTGGCGCGGCGGTCCATGGATTCCAGCAGGTTGCGGTTCTGGCCTTGCAGGTTGACCTCTACCCGAGCCCTGAGCAAGGCGGTCAAGCGCGCTGCCCTCTCGGCCAGCCCGCGTTGCCGCTCTCCCACGGAGTCGCAGGTGGCCACGGCTGGTGCCAGGCGGGCTTCGAGAAACTCGGTGAAGGTCTGCAGGCCCTCGATACGTCGCTGCCGCAATTGTTCCAGGCGTTGCTGGACCACATGATAATAGGCCCGGGAGGCATCGAAGCGGTAGGTGGTCTGGGCTGCCACGGCCTCAATCTGGGAGGCTAGATGGGTGAGGTCGGCCAGCAGTTGCCCCTGGGTCTCGCCGGAGTGGTGACTGCCCTGCTCGGTCATGCGGGCCGCCAGTTCCGCGAGCCGACGGTCTGCCGTGCCCAGGGAGCGGCTGGCCTTGCGGGCCATGGGCAGACCCATCAATGACATGGCCCGATAGGCGTTCACCTCGAGGATGCGCTTGATCAGTCGACCGGCCTGGGCCTCGGTGAGATTGTCGTTGCGCAGCAGGACGCGGGCAAAACCATCCTCATGGATACGCAGGTCCGACCAGGCGCGCCCCTTGCCGCCCACCACCTCGGAACCGATGATGATGTTGTCGCCAAACAACGCCGAGAGTTCATCAAGGCTGCGCTCAGGCATATCTGAAGACTCCAGCGCCAGGGAGACGGCGGAAATCAACTCCCCGGGAGAATTCTCCAGCCAGTTGTCTGGCAGGCGCTCGATGACCGGATGCTCGAATGGGTGTGTGAAGGGGCCGCAATGGGTGAAGGTGTAGGTGACAAACTCCGTATGCCGTTCCCAGTGCAGCCGGATATCCCCCAGGGTTGCCACATAATACTGACCCACCTGTTCCGGGATGGGCACCCCGAAGTGTTCCAGCAGGCGATGCAGGTGGCGGGTATTGATGCCGCTGCCCCGTTCGCCGCACAGAAAGGCCAGATGCGATACCCGCGCCGGTGCCTGGGTGGGCTCGAAGGTGCGGGCGTGCAACTCGTTATTGAGGGCACGGCGGAGGGCGTGTTCCTTGAAGGGCAGCGTCATGGTCCTGGGTTCATTCTGCGGCGGCAAAGAGTTCTTCCGCATCGATCAGATGCCCGCCAGCGGCCTGCAGTTGCTCGATGGCCCGGTCCGGCTGCTCAAAGCGGAAGATCAGGGCGGCGCGATCGCTGCGGCGCAGCGGGAAGGCGTACATGTATTCGATCTTCAGATCCGCCCGGCCGGCCACCTGCAGGACCTCGGCGAGCCCCCCCGGGCGGTCTTCCACATCCACGGCGACCACCTCGGTGAGCTTGACCACCCAGCCCGCGTCCTTGAGGACCCGTTCGGCCTTTTGCCAGTCGCGCACGATGATGCGCAGGATACCGAATTCGGCGGTATCGGCCAGCGATAGATTGAGCAGGTTAATACCTTGCTCGGACAGCAGTTCCAGGGGCTTAGCCAGGTGCCCCGGACGATTTTCCAGAAAGATGGAAAGCTGTTGCAGCTTCATGGGATGCGATGCTCCTGTGACGACTTACAGCGAACGGTTGTCGATCACCCGCTTGGCCTTGCCCTCGCTGCGGGCAATGGTACGCGGTTCCACCAGGCGCAGGCCAACACGGATGCCCACGATGTGCTCGATGGCCTTGGCCAGAGCAGCACGCACATCCTCCAGGGCCCGGACCTTGTCGCTGAATACCTCCGGCGTGACCTCGACCTCCACGGCCATCTGATCCAGCCCGTTCTTGCGGGTGAGGATGATCTGGTAATGGGGCAGGGTGCCTTCCACCTGCAGCAGCGCGGCTTCCACCTGGGAGGGGAAGACATTGACGCCGCGGATGATGAACATGTCGTCGGAGCGGCGACCCACGCGGCGGAAACGCCGGGTGGTGCGCCCGCAGGCGCAGGTTTCCGTGATGATGCGGGTGATGTCCCGGGTGCGGTAGCGGATGATGGGCATGGCCTGCTTGCTCAGGGTGGTGAGCACCAACTCGCCTTCCTCTCCGTCGGGCAGTGGCTCACCGGTTTCCGGATCAATGACCTCTGGATAGAAGTGGTCTTCAAAGACGTGCAGGCCATTTTGCTCGGAGCACTCACTGGCCACGCCAGGGCCAATGATCTCGGACAGGCCGTAGATATCGTAGGCCTTGATGCCCGCACCTTCCTCGATGTGGGCACGCATGCCATCACTCCAGGGCTCGGCCCCGAAGATGCCGGTGTGCAGTGGCAGGTCGCGCATGTCCATGCCCATGTCGTGGGCACGCTCGATGATGTGAGTGAAATAGCTGGGGGTGGCGCACATGGCGGTGACGGAGAAATCCTTCATCACCATCAACTGGCGTTCGGTGTTGCCGCCGGAGACCGGGATCACCGTGGCCCCCAGGGACTCGGCCCCATAGTGGGCCCCCAGGCCCCCGGTGAACAGGCCATAACCGAAGGCATTCTGCACCACATCGCCCCGGTGCAGCCCACAGGAGGCGAAGGTGCGGGTCATCACCTCGGCCCAGACCTCCAGATCCTCCCGGGTGTAGGCCACCACGATGGGCTTGCCGGTGGTGCCGGAGGAGGCATGCAGGCGCACGATGTCGCTCATGGGGCTGGCA
Source organism: Ectothiorhodospira sp. 9100 (assembly GCF_022227565.1). Lineage (NCBI taxonomy): Bacteria > Pseudomonadati > Pseudomonadota > Gammaproteobacteria > Chromatiales > Ectothiorhodospiraceae > Ectothiorhodospira > Ectothiorhodospira sp. 9100. The sequence continues at coordinate 30,654 of NZ_JAJNAN010000016.1, read as the reverse complement.
AACAGACCGAAGGGGTAGGTGTCGCGCAGATCCAGTTTGGTGGTGAAGGGCAGGTGGGCAATGTCGGACAACTGCTTGATGTCCTCGGGCGCCATACCCTTGTCCTGCATCCGGGTGCGCATCAGTTCCACGTTGTCGTAGGCGCGTTTCACCACAGCCCGCAGGCGTCTGAGCTGTACTTCGCGCAGCTTGTCCTCGGGCAGGTAGTCCGGCGCACTGGCCGGGTGGAAGCCCCCCTCCACGTCATTCCAGCGTTCTTTGAGCATTCAAACCCCCTCGGTTTCTTTAACGTGGCCCAGCTGTTGCCCCACCTCACGCCCCAGGGCAAAGGCCTGCTCGTTGACCGTGTGCAGCTTTTCGGCAAGACAGGTATGGATGGAGCGGATCCACTGGTCTTCTTCGAAGTCCAGCATCACCGAGAGGGCGCCCAGGATGGCCACATTCAGGCTCTTGCGATTGCGCAGCGCCCCCTCGGGGATGGCATCCGGGGTGATGAGCACACCGCCGGGCTTGAGCCAGCCACGATTGATGTCCACCTGGCTGGCCTCGAACACCAGCAGGAAATCCGCCTCGCCCATGGGCACCATGGGGCTCATGACATTCTTGCCAAAGCGCACGTCGCTGGTCACGGACCCCCCCCGCTGACTCATGCCATGCACTTCGCTCTTCTTGACCTCGCACCCGGCGTTGAAGGCCGTGCTGGAGAGCAGGTCCGATGCCTTGACCACGCCCTGTCCGCCCAGGCCGGCAAGTACGATATTGGTGACAGCCATTGCTGATCCTCTGAATTAGGGTAAGTATGGAAGAAAGCCGGGATGCGTCGCGACGGATCAGTCCGTCATGGCGGCGGCGCACTGGGCCTGCTTCTCCTCCTGGGCCTTCTCGAACTTGCGGATCAGCGGCACCGCCAGGATGCAGGGGCGCTCGGCGATCATGACGGAGAGTTCGTCCTTGGCCATCATGGCCCGCAGACGGCCCTCGAAGTCCTCACCCGGATTCTGAGGATCCACCACTTCCACGTTCTTCACGCCCATGGCGCGGCAGACGGCGGCGAAATCCATCTTGTTGGCGGGTTGTTCGTGATTCAGGCTGCGGCCGGTGCCCGGGTGCTCCTGGCGGCCGGTCATGGCGGTGGTGCTGTTGTCCACGATGAGTACCACGTGGCCGGTCGGCGGCGGGTTGTACACCATCTCGGCGATGCCCGTCAGGCCGGAATGAACGAAGGTGGAATCACCGATCACACTGACCACGCGTCGGGCCTGGTCATCGGGCAGGGTGTGGCGCAGCCCCAGGCCCACGCCAATGGCGGCGCCCATGCACACGCAGGTGTCCATGGCCTCGAAGGGCGGCAGGACGCCCAGGGTGTAGCAACCGATGTCACCGGCGACGATGCAGTCCATGCGGCTCAGGGCCTCAAAGACCTCACGATGGGAGCAGCCCTTGCACAGTTCCGGCGGCTTGCCCCGGGGTGGCTTGGCCTCGGGCGAGGTGTCGCCGGCCAGGATGCGGCGCACCCGGGGGACGTTCAGTTCGCTGAAGCGGTACATCTCCGGCTTGCCTTCCACATCCAGGCCGGCCACCTTCAGGGCCTCGTACAGCAGGTGATCGCCTTCTTCGATCACCACGCAGCGATCCACGCTCTCGACGAATTCCTTGATCCGCTTCATGGGCAGCGGCCAGGTGAGCCCCAGGGCCAGCACGGTGGCCTCGGGCGCTGCCTCGCGGGCATGCATGACGGCCACGCCCGAGGCAATGATGCCCAGGGAGCGATCCCCTGGGTGAATCCGGTTGAGGTCGCTTTGCTCGTTCCACTGGGCGATCTCGTCCATCTTGGCGCGCACCTTGTGGTGGGCGGGACGGGCATAGGCGGGGATCATCACGCGCCCGGGGATGTCGCGTTGGTAGCCGGGTTCGATGCTGGAGGGGCGCTCGGGTCCGGGACGGACCTCGGTTTTGGCGTGGCAGATGCGGGTGGTCATGCGCAGGATCACCGGCACCTTCCAGCGCTCGGACAGTTCAAAGGCGGCCAGGGTGAAATCATAGGCCTGCTGGGCGTCAGCCGGTTCCAGCATGGGCACGATGGCGGCCCGGGCGTAATGCCGGTTGTCCTGCTCATTCTGGCTGGAGGCCATGCCTGGATCATCGGCGGAGACCAGCACCAGGCCACCGGTCATGTCGATGTAGGCGGCGGTGAACAGGGGGTCGGCGGCTACGTTGACGCCCACGTGCTTCATGGTGGTGAGACTGCGTGCACCGGCAAAGGACACGCCCAGTGCGACTTCTAGGGCAACCTTCTCGTTGGGGGCCCACTGTGCGGGGCCACCGATGTGATCGAAGGCCTCGAGGATTTCAGTGGAAGGGGTGCCGGGATAGCCGGTTCCCAGGGTGACACCGGCATGCAGGGCGGCCAGGGCCACCGCTTCGTTGCCGCTCAGAAGAAGACGTTCGGTCGATGCCATGTTCTGCTGCTCAATCTGTCTGTGGGACGACGGAGCCCGGCGACCGACGGCGCGGCAACGCGGGCGACAGCCCGCAAGTCTACATGATTCCTCAATGGGGGAGGAATTTCTGGGGTTTTGTCATTTTTCCGGGTTTCCCGCCCTCCGCACATCCCCTCACCCCAACCCCTCTCCCCCGAGGGGAGAGGGATTTCTTCGAGGTACTTTGGGCAGTCGGTTTCCCCGACCCTTCTCCCCCGAGGGGAGAGGGGTTTCCATTCAGGTATGGCTCCCTTCTCCCCCCTCGGGGGAGAAGGGTCGGGGATGAGGGGGGGGGCGGAGGGCAGGACCTCTCGATCAGCGGGCCACCCAGGCGGTGCACCAGCCGTTGGCGGACACATGCTTGCCCGGGAACACCGCACAGGGACCCCATTCCTGAGCACTGGGATCAGAGTAGAGCATGCAGTTCAGGCAATGACTGCCTTCCTGATGCTGGTCATGCTCGGTGCTTTCAGCATCGTGGGTATAGGCCAGGGCCTGAGCAGTATCGGACTCCGGGTCCAGTTGTTCCATGCTGGCCTGCGCGGCGGTGGTCCAGCCCAGACCGGCCAGGGGCACGGCCATCAGGCCATAGGCACCGAACTGCAGGAAACGGCGACGGCTCACGTTGTTGTTCAGGGTCTTCATGGTGTGCTCCTTCTCGCATCGAGGCGAATGGCTTCATCGTTTGGCCCGGATCCTGTTTCCAGGCTTCGGGGCCATTATTCGCCTTGTTCCCTGAACGGGGCATGAATGGGTGGCCGTCCTGAAGCTATTCCTCTCCTTCGTCGAAATCCCCCTTGAACTTGGGGTTGGAGCGCGCGCGGAACCGGGAAATCCTCGGTGGGGCGCCGGAATCCTCGTGGTCGGTGCCGTCCTCCTCCAGCAGCACCCGGGCCGGCGGGGCCTGGCCAGTCTTGTCCTCGCCAAAGTACAGGGTCATGTGCGGGAATGGGATCTCGATACTGGCAGCGTCGAAATGGCGTTTGACCAGGCGGTTGTACTCGCGACCCACGGCCCACTGCATGCCCGGTGTGGTCTTGATGCGTACCCGCACGTTGACCGAGCTGTCGGCCAGGGCAGTGACACCGTGTACCTCCAGATCGCCCAGGATATTGGGGGCCATCTCCGGCATGCTGCGCAGTTCCGCGAAGGCGTCACGCAGGCGCGCGATGACCTGGTCCGTGTCCTCCCGGTAAGCCACGCCGTATTCACCCACGTGATAGGCAAATTCACGCATGTAGTTGGATACCACATCCACTGAGGAGAAGGGCATGAGGTGATAAGTGCCGGACAGGTCGCGCAGCCCCATGGAACGAATGGTGAGGCGTTCCACGGTGCCGGTCATGCCGCCAGCCGTGACCACATCCCCCACGTTCACCGCGTTCTCCAGCTGGATGAACACGCCGGTGATCACATCCTGGACCAGTTTCTGAGCCCCAAAGCCGATGGCCAGACCCAGGACGCCAGCACCGGCGATCAGCGGGCCGATGTTGATACCGATTTCCGCGAGGACCACCATCACCGTCATCACGATCAGTGCGATGGCGATGGCATTGCGGAAGATGGTCAGCAGGGTGCGGGCGCGGGGATTGGGTTCTCCGTTGCCGGTGGCCGGATTCAGTTTGAATTCGATCCAGCTGGCGACGACCAGCCACAGCACCAGGGTAAAGCCGATGATCAGGGTCACGGCAATGATCTTGCTGATGATCAGGCTGCCGCTGTCCGAGACCACCCAGGCACTCAGGCTGAAGGGGGTCCAGGCGTCCAGAATCACCCCTGCGACGATGGCCAGGATGGTGAATCGAGTGATCTTCAGGGTGGTCGGGATATAGGCATTCAACCGCTCTTCCAGCTGCGGAAACCTGTCCCGAGTGTCTTCGGGCAGATGGATGCGGCGCAGGATCACCCGTGTGAGAAAGGCGGACAGGGCGATCCCGATCATTCCCGCGATCAGGGTCTGGACGGTGGCCGTCAGCATGAAAGGCAGGGCCTGTGCCGGGAACAGCACCGTGGTACCCAGGATGGCGGCCAGATAAATCAGGGCGACGAAATGCCAGGTCTTGGCGATCAGGTTCAGGCTGATCTGGGCAAAGCCCGTTTCCATGCGTTCCGCTAACGTGGTCAGCCGTTGCTTGGCCCGTTTGCGGTTCTGCATGATCAATGCCACCCCTTTCAGGAAGGCCATGAAGACGATGATCAGGGCCGTGGTGCGGCCCAGTTCCGGGGCCACGCTCTGGTTGATGACCGGCACCACGAACAGCAGGCCGTACCCCAGGAAGACAGCCATGCGCGTGGTCCAGGCAGTCCAGTAGGCGGCTTCCTCATCGGTGAGGGGCACGGGCCGCAGGCCGGACCAGCGCTTGGAGAAGATCAGGCGGATGGCGGCGCGGAGCAGTTCCACAATGAGGAAGGCATTGAGGAACAACGTCGTCTGGGTGGTCATCTGGCCCGAAGCCCCCAGCACGAACAGGGCGATGGCATAGCCGGCCAGCCAAGCCAGCAGCACGGTGATCACATCGATGATCAGGGAGGAGACAATGGCCACGCCACGACGAATGATCCCCACCGTGCCGGTGCGGGAAAAAGCGTAGCCATTCAAGCGCCGGTAGGCGAACCGGGCCACCCAGGAGAGCAGCCACAGGGTCACCAGCGTGGCCGCAATGAGCCCGGCCAGCAGGCCCATTTGCAGGGTCAGATCCATGAGATCCGCCGCCTTGAGCTGATGCCAGGCCACGCGACCGGATTGCACGGCGGCTTCCACTTCCGTGACGGCGCCCTCCGCCAGCGACTGTGTGAGCTGCGCCACCCGTCCGGGGAACGATGCCGCGGGTTTCGCCTCCTCCGCTTGCGCCGCTTCTGTCTCTGCTGCCCCGCGCCGCAATTCTTCAATCAGTGCTGTACGCGCCTGCTCATCCTCGAGAAGATCAGCGAGACGACTGTCTCCCGGGGCGGCCTCGGCGAGGACCGAAGTGGGCAGGAGGAGCGCGGCTGTTACCAGGAACAGCAGGATACGGGCAAGCATCTGGCGGGTGAGATTCAACCTGGGCTCCTTGGCTGCGTAGGCGTGTTAACAGGCGCGATCAAACCGTATTTATAACGCATCGAAGGGGGGCGTCTCCACCACGAACCCGCGGTGATGGGCCGGACAATCCCCCAGATCTGCCCTTTGTCATCTCGCCTTGACACCCTGAGTGGGTGGGGCTAGCGTCAGGTGAAACCAGAAAAAGTTTAAAGCGAACCCGCTTCAAACGTGTGTTGGAGTGACACCAGGAGGCCTTCCCGGACAGGTCATGTTGATCGATGGCAGTGCCGCTCCCATGGCGGCCCTTGGGCCCATGATCCGGCCTGATGCGCAGCGTCAGTCGTCTCCTCCAGATAGCGAACTGGAGGAGACGGGCGCCTTTGCTCCAGTGGATGAAGTGGAGGAGGATGCGCCGGCCGATCCCGAGGCTGACCGCAGTCTGCTGGAACTCACGCCCGAGGAGGAGCGGGTGGTGCGTGAATTGCAGCAGCGGGACCAGACCGTTCGCGCCCATGAGCAGGCCCACGTGGCGGCCGGGGGGAAGTATGTGACGGCGGCCCCCAGCTACGACTACGAATCCGGGCCCGATGGGCGTCGTTATGCGGTGGGTGGGGAGGTCTCCATCGACACCTCGCGCCCTTCCGATCCCAGGGAGGCCATCGCCAAGGCGCGGGTGGTGTTCAGTGCCGCCATGGCTCCGGCAGACCCCTCACCCCAGGATTATCGCGTGGCTTCTCAGGCACGGGTGATGGAGGCGGAGGCTCGCCAGGAGTTGGCCTCCGAACGTCAGGAGGAGATGGTCCAGACCCGTGAGGCATCCAGTCAGGATGATGACGAGGGATCGCAGGCCCCCGATCGGGAGCGGGCTCGGGACCGACTGGCGGAGCTGTTCGCCGCCGTGGACCAACCAGCCCCCGAACCTCTATTCCGGCAGGTGGCCTGAGCGGCGGGTGCTTGCCTGGCCATGAGGCTGAAAGGACACGCGCATGAGTGATCCCCAGACCCTGGCCTGGCAGTATCTTCGGGCCATTGAAGTTCACGACTATGATGCCGCTCGCAGCCTGCTGTCGGATCACGGTTTTTTCTACAAGAGCCCGATCTCGCAGTTCTCCGATGCCGATGCCTTCGTCGGTCATATGTCGCTCAGTGGCAGCATCCTTCAGCGCATTGAGGTGCGCCGGACCTTCGTGGATGGGCCGGATGTGTGTCAGTTTCTGGTCTTTCATGTGCAGCTGTCGGAGAAGATGGCCGTGGATCTGGTGCAGTGGGTCCATGTGGATGTGGGCGCGGGCTGCATCGATCGGATCGAGGCCTTGTTCGATGCCCATCCCTATCGGTCGCTGTTTGACGCTTCGGGTTGACCTTCCACCCTCACCCCAACCCCTCTCCCGCCAGCGGGAGAGGGGCTTTGGTCAGGAGACGGATTAATGAGCAGACTTTCCATGCGTTCGCCCTATTGGCTGGTACCCGCCTTGGCCCTATTCTTGGCACTGGCTGGCTGCACCGGCATCCCCGATGGCGTGAAACCCGTCCAGAATCTGGAGCCGGAGCGCTATCTGGGCACCTGGTACTCCATTGCCCGCCTGGATCACTCGTTTGAACGGGATCTCACCAACGTGACCGCCCGTTACGAGCTGCGGGACGATGGCTCCATCCGCGTCATCAACCGGGGATATCATCCCGAGAAAGAGGAATGGCGCGAGGTCCGCGGTGTGGCGAGGTTCATCGAATCCCCCAACGTGGGAAGGCTGAAGGTCTCGTTCTTCGGGCCGTTCTACGGGGGATACAACCTCATCGCCCTGGACGACGAGAACTACCATTACGCCATGGTGAGCGGTCCGACCCGTTCCTACCTGTGGATCCTGGCCCGTTCGCCGGACCTGGACGAGGCAGTGCTGGCCTCGCTGGTGGAGCAGGCCCGTGAACTGGGTTTTGATGTAGATGAACTCATCTACGTGCAACATGATCAAGGAGACGATGTGTGACTGTTGAGCCCCTGTTGATTGGCGCGGCCGATGGCCGCCCCGTGGCCATCACCCCCCGCATGGCCAACCGTCATGGACTGATCGCCGGGGCCACCGGCACCGGCAAGACCATCACCCTGCAGACCCTGGCCCAATCCTTCTCGGACCTGGGCGTGCCGGTGTTCGTGCCGGACATCAAGTGGGACTTCTCGGGCATCGCGGGCCATTGGCACCCAGATCGGGCGTCAGATCGTCCGGGGCCTGCTGGGCTCCCTCACCGGTCGCCGCCGATAGGTCCAGCCTTCAGGTTGCCTGGCGTGTGATCAGCCAGCACCGATGGGGGCGGCTGCGCCGAAAGTCCTCCGGCACGGTCTGCAAGGTGATCTCCCGCGCCTGGCAGGGGGCCAGTTCGTCTTCGTAAAGCCGGAAACCCTTGCGGTTGTTGGAGAAGAACAGTTCGCCGCCCGGGCTGAGCAGGCCCAGGCAGCGGTTGATCATCCAGGGGTGATCCCGCTGCACATCCAGGGTGGAGTCCATGCGCTTGGAGTTGGAGAACGACGGCGGGTCCAGCACGATCAGATCGTAGCGCTCGCCCAGGGCGGGTGCGGCCTCCATCCACTGCATCACGTCCACCTGCTCCAGGCGATGGCGGCTTGGGTCCATCGCGTTGAGCTGGAAGTTGCGCAGTGACCAGTCCTGATAGGTGCGGGACATGTCCAGGGTCAGGCTGTCGCTGGCGCCACCCGCGGCGGCATGAACCGTAAAGCTGCCGGTATAGGCGAACAGGTTCAAGAAGCGCTTGCCCTGGCTGCGTTCACGCACCATGGTCCGGGTCTGACGATGATCCAGAAACAGACCGGTGTCCAGGTAGGCATGCAGGTTCACCGAGAAGGCCAGGCCGTCCTCGTGGACGATCATCTCCTTGCCCTCCAGCCCGGTCTTCTCGTACTGGGCCAGCCCCTTCTGACGTCGTCGCACCTTCATGGCCAAGTGCACCGGATCCACCTCGAACACCCTGGCCACCTGATCGCGCACTTGCCTGAGCCAGGCGCCGTACTCGGCATCGTCCGCCTCCCAGCGGGTTTCGTAGACGTGAACGTGGGGCACCCCGGCATAGACGTCGATGGCCACAGGAAACTCGGGGATGTCCCGGTCATAGACACGGAAACACTCGATACCGCGTCGGCGGGCCCATTTGCCCCAGTGACGCAGGTTCTTGGTCAAACGGTTGGTAAAAGCATCGCTCATTCCCCCATTATGCATGCATGTCTCCACAATTCGTGCGTGCGCCGGATATGTGCTCAAGCGATGGCCGTTGATCCGTGCATGGTTGCGGGTTGAGTTGACTGGTTCGGCCCGGCTGCCGGGCGGTATGATGGCCGCTGATAGGGGATACAGCGGGGCATCACGTCAATGCGCATCAACAGTCTGGGACTGAGGGCCAAATCCATGTTGGCTCTGGCGCTCGCTTGTGTCGTTGCCCTGGTGCCAGCGGCCCTCATTGGCTGGAGTGTCCTGGAGGGGGCACGTCAGCACTTCGGCGAGGCATTTGCCGAGAACTTCACGCGACTCAAACGCGAGCGGATTGTTGCGCCCATTACCCGTGACCTCGCGCTTTCCGTCCGTCTGGCCAACTCGCAGGTGACCCGGCGGTGGCTGCTGGATCCCGAGGATCCGGACAAGCGGGATCTCTTTTTTGCCGAGGCGGAGGGTTACCGGCGGGACTTTCGGGATCAGTCCTATTTCGTGGTCAGCGCGGAGACGGGTCACTACTATTTCAACGACGCCAGCGAAACGTCCAGTGACAAGCCCCGCTACACCCTTGAGCCGGACAACCCGGACGATGCCTGGTTCTTCAATACCCTGGCCCAGCAAGCGGATTACAACATCAACGTGAATCCGGATGTGCAACTGGGCACCACCCGGGTATGGATCAACGTGCTGGTGGAAGAGGGGGGACGACGCATCGGTCTGGCCGGCACGGGCCTGGACCTGAGTGGTTTCCTCGCGGAGTTCATCCACGATCGCCCCCAGGGCGTGACGCCCATGATCCTGGACCGCAATGGCGCCATTCAGGCCCACCCGAATCCAGATCTGATCAGCTTTGGTTCCACCACCGGTTCGCCCGAGGAGGGCCAGGCGATCACGACCCTGATGGGGCAATTGTCCGACGCTGAAGGCCGTGCCCGGCTGAAACGGGCCATGGGGCGGGCGGAAGACTCGCCGGATCAGGTTCCCCTGGTGTCCGTGAACCTGGAGGGCCGCGAACAACTCCTGGCCCTGGCCTATATCCCCGAGCTGGAGTGGCATGTGGTGACCGCCGTGGACCTGGGGTTGGCACCGGTGGTGGAAGGCGCTTGGGTACGCGGGGGCCTGCTGGCGGTTGCCCTCATCCTGGTGATTTTGCTGGTGGGGTTTGGCCTGGCGGTGGATCGTCTGCTGCTCCGACCTATCCGGGAGTTGCAGCAATCCGCCAGCGCCATTGCCCAGGGGGATTACCAGGTGTCCCTGCCAGCAGCCGGTCGGGATGAACTGGGGGATTTGAGTCGTGCCTTTGCCATCATGGCACAGCGGGTGCGGGACCATACCCAGCAACTGGAAGCCCGGGTGGAGGAACGCACGGCACGTCTGCGGCAGGCCAACCTGGAGATGACTGCGGCCCAGCGCCAGATTCGCGAGTCCATTGATTCGGCCAGCCTGATTCAGCGCGCCATCCTTCCCGATGCCCGTCTACGGGATCGGTTCGGTGCGCATCACTTCGTGCTTTGGCGTCCACGAGATGTGGTGGGCGGGGATTTCTACGTGTTTCATCATGACCAGGGGGATCGTTACCTGGTGGGGGTGGTGGACTGTGCGGGTCACGGGGTGCCCGGCGCCCTGATGACCATGCTGGCCCGGGCCGCCCTGGATCAGGCAGTGAATCAACTGGGTATGGATTCACCCGCTGCTGTGCTGTCCTATGCTGACAACACATTGCGTGAAATGATGCTGGATGCGGATTCCCAACGGGAAGTGACCACCCATATGGATGTGGGACTGGCCTTCGTGGATCTTGGGCAAAGGGTGCTGCGCTACGCGGGTGCCCGGATCAGCCTGTATTACAGCGACGGCACCCGGGTGGAAACGGTCAAGGGGGGGAAACGGGCCCTGGGGGATCGCCGCATGGGGCAATACCAGGACACCACGCTGGCCCTGGATCCCGCCACCACCTACTATCTGGTCACCGACGGATATCTGGATCAGGCCGGCGGCGAGTCCGGTTATGGCCTGGGGCAGACCCAGTTCAAGACCCTGATCCTGGCCAATGCCCGGCGACCCATGGCGGCCCAGGCCACCGCTCTTGAGCAGGCCCTGGAGGACTACCGGGGTGAGTACGAACAGCGTGATGATGTGACCGTGCTGGCTTTCAGACTGGGGGCGGGGGATGCGCCCGCCCACGAAACCGTCATATCATCGTCGCCATGAACCCTTGAGGATCCACACTGCCCATGTCCAGCATTGACCTGTATGGTCTGCGTAGCCATTTCAACCGGGACCAGATCCTGTTGTGCTTTAATGGCCCCATCTCCCGCAGCCTGATCGAGGAGATCGGCAACGCGCTGAGGAACTATCTGGAAGCAGACCGTGCTGGCCCCGGGGCCGCCATGGATGTGTTTGCCATCTATATCGAACTCACCCAGAACATCCGCCATTATGTGAGCCGCATGGGGTACAGCGACCGGGACGGGACGGCCACGGTTGTGGTGGCCCGTGATGATCGGGGGCATTACGTGATCATGGCCGGCAACCTGGTGGAGCCGGAGGATGGTCAGACCCTGCTGGAGCGGGTGGAGTCGCTGGCGGCCATGGACAAGGCTGAGCTCAAGGCCGCCTACAAGGCCCAGTTGCGCAAACCGCGCGAAGAGGGGGCATTGTCGGGTGCCGGACTGGGTTTGACTGATGTGGCTCGCAAATCGGTGGAGCCCTTGAGTGCTCGACTGTCTTCCATGGAAGGGGATCAACGGGTGTTCTTCAGTCTGCGGGCGGTGATATGACCCTAGAGCAACCACAAGACCAGGCAGCCATGCACACAGCCATCAGCGATCTGGATGTACCGGGAACCCAGTCCACACCGTCCATCTCCAGCCATTGGGAGATGGGCGAGTTGCACATGAAGGGCAATTCCTACCCGGAGAATTCCTTCGAATTCTTCGGCCAGGTGTTCACCTGGATCGAGGCCTATCTGGCCGGGGATAACGGTCCCCTGACCCTGCGGCTGACGCTGATCTACATGAATACCAGCAGTGTGAAGGCCATGATGGATATCCTGGATCTGTTGGAGGAAGCCCATGAGCAGGGTCGGGTCGTGGAGGTGAACTGGCTGTATGACCCACGCAACGAGCGTGTGATGGAAATGGCCGAGGAGTTTCGCGAGGATTACACCTTCCCATTCCATATCGTGCCCACCCCGGACGAGGATGACTAAAACACGCGCATCGCAGGCGGGCCGGGAGATCCTGGAGCGGGTTCAAGCCTTGCTGGAGGACCCCGACCATCAGGATAACCCCCTCTATGAGGCACTGGAGGGGCTTCGGGAATACGCCCTGGCTCAGGATCAGCGCCTGGAGAGGCTGATGCGCATCAGCGATGGCTATCATCTGCTGGAACGCAATCACACCCAGAGCCTGGCTGTGCGATGTGACAGGCAGTTACGGCGCATGGAGAAGATGGCTCGCATCTCGGACCAGTACCAGAAGACCCTCTGGGAGGTCACCGAGAGTCTGCGGGAGGCGGCCAATCAGGATCCGCTCACCGGGCTGGCCAATCGCCGGTTTCTCATGGAACGGCTCAAGGAAGAGATTCAGCGGGCCGAGCGCAAGGACACGCGCCTCGCCCTGTGTCTGATGGATGTGGATCACTTCAAGCGCATCAATGACCGGTTCGGCCACGAGATGGGTGACACGGCCCTGTGCGAGATTGCCGGCGCGGTGCGCCAGGGGCTGCGCCGCTATGATCTCTATGGTCGCTGGGGCGGTGAGGAATTTCTGCTGGTCCTGCCGCAGACCGGTCTCAGCGAGGCGGGTGCGGTGATTGATCGGGTACGCCAGGAGGTGGGGCAGGTCACGGTGGGCGAGGGTGAGCCGCTGACCCTTTCCGCCAGCTTCGGGTATACCTGCCTGCACGTGGGCGAGGATCCCAACGATATCCTCAGGCGCGCCGATATTGCCCTGTTTCGTGCCAAGGAGGCCGGTCGTAACCGGGTTGAACAGGAGCCCTGACTCCAACAGCCGATGTGCTGTGCGATACTTCGCCTCCTTCCATTCTGATCCGGACGATTTCCATCATGCTGCTTGCGCTTCTCATGCTGTTGTTGGGCGTGGCCTTGCTTACCCTGGGTGCCGACCGTCTGGTGGCCGGTAGCAGTGCCATTGCCCTACGGACGGGGATTTCACCCCTGTTGATTGGTCTGACGGTGGTGGCCTTCGCCACCAGCAGTCCGGAACTGGTGGTGAGCGTGATGGCGGCCCTGCAGGGGCAGTCGGCCATTGCTGTGGGCAATGTGGTGGGGTCCAATATCGCCAACCTCGGGCTGGTGCTGGCGGCTGCTGCGCTGCTCTACCCGGTGCGCTGTGAACAGGATACCTTAAGAAGGGAGCTGCCCCTGATGGTGGGCGCGGCGGGGCTCCTGTTCCTGTTGCTCTACAATGGCATGATCAGCCGCCTCGAAGGGGTCGTCCTGCTCGCATTGCTGGCGGCCTTCGTGGCCTATCAGGTGCACCTGGCGCGGCGTCAGATGGCGGGCCATCAGGTGGCGGAGGAGGTGGGGGGCTATGCGGGCATCACCGTCAGTCGGGCCACGCTCTTCGTGGTCTTTGGCACGGGCTGTCTGTATGTGGGTTCCGAGGCCTTTCTGAGTGGCGCCATCACCATTGGCCGGGCCCTGGGGGTGAGTGAGGCGGTGATTGGTCTGACCCTGGTTTCCGTGGGTACCAGCCTGCCGGAACTGGCTGCGACGGTGGCGGCGGCCTTCAAGCGGGAGACCGGCATGGTGCTGGGCAATATCATCGGCTCCAACGTCTTCAACGTGTTGGCGGTGCTGGGAATCACCGCCACCATCATCCCGCTGGGAGCCGGTGGCATCTCTTACACGGACCTGTCGGTGATGCTGCTGTTCTCGTTGGCGGTCTGGATGGCGTTTGCCTGGCGGCGGGATATGGGGCGGGTCGCCGGGATGTTGCTCTTGGGTGCCTATTTGGGATATCTGGCCTGGTTGCTGGTATAGAGGCATGCAGGCCCCCGCAAGGGGGCCTGCATGGGGAGCGCGTCCTACTTCAGCGATCCTGATCATCACTGTCGGGGGCTGTCCCACCCATATCACCTTCGGGTGGTGCATCCATCCCTCCTTCAGGAGGTGGTGTGTCCATGCCCCCTTCCGGGGGTGGGGCACCCGCGCCGTCATTCGCGGGGGGCGGGGGCGGTGCTCCCATGCCTTCCTGCTGCTCCATCTCCGGCTGATCCGATGGTTCGAAAGGCTCGCCCATCTCCGGGCCTGAGTCACCACAGCCTACCAGTAGCGCCAGCGGGGCCGCGGTCAGCAGGCCCAGTGTCTTCTTTGCGTGTTTCATGGTTAAACTCCCATCCGAGTTGACCCAGGCCCGGCGGATGATGGTGACTCTGAGCGGGCCAGATGCATCACCCACCGGACTGGCGTCGGCATGAATCGGTTCCTTACTTGCGATCCTGGGTACGCTCGATCACCTCTTCCAGGCGCTCGGGATCACCCTGCAGGGCCATGGCCACCTCGTTGTATTCCTCTACGTTCATTCCCGTCCCTTCGACGGCCTCAACCATCTTTTCCTGGGCCTCCTGATGGATTGACTGGGCTTCCGCCTGGTCCTCGGTCTCATCCAGTTGTTGCGCAAAGTCTTCCTCGATCTTCTGCACCTCCGAGAAGGCATCTACAAAGTCATCAACTACCTCGTCGGTGAGTTCCACCGTGGGCTCGGGGGCCGCGCACCGGGGGCTGCGCCACTGGCATCCGGTGGGGTGCCCTGCTGGGCACCACCGCCGCCCCCACCGTCATTGCCATAGCCTTGGGCAGCGGCCGTGCCAGCCAGGGCAAAAAGGGACGTGATGGCCAGGGTCAAGACTGTCTTACGTAATGTCATTGATAGCTCCCATTGGGTTGGTGAAATGACGTCAAGGAGGACTGCAGACTGTGTGCCAATCTGTTTTTATTTCTAAAAATATTATTATAAACAATGATTTGTCTTTCTCATGCTGGGTGTGCTCGGGTCTGTACCCCCGGGCTCGGGCGTATCAAAACAACACATGCGTCACACCTGGTGGTGTCACATCGGCAAGCTGTGGTTCCTGAATGGGCTTGCCACGGGAGCAGGCTGTCACCTGGGTGGCTACGAGGGTCGCGTTGACCCCGAAGATCTTGGGGACTATGTTGATCCACTCCCATGGCCACGGGTTGTACCCCATGCCCCGAGTCGACAATCAGGCCTTCTACCGTCGTGCGATGGCAGACCACGGTGCAACGCCGCAGGGCTTGCACTGGCGCTCGGCCTACACCCAGACGGCACGTTTCGTGGCCCTGGCCCGCTGTCTGCCCGAGGATCTCGGTGGCGCGACCCTGGTGGATGCCGGCTGTGGTTTCGGGGATCTGTACGCATTCTTGTGCGAGCATCGCGGACCACCGGCCGGATATGTGGGCCTGGAGGTCTGTGAGCCGATGATTCAGACGGCACGGGAACGTACGGGATGCGAGATCCGGCTACAGGACGTGCTTCGTGATCCGCTGCCCGAGGCGGACTTCTATGTGTGCAGCGGGGCCATGAATAATCTCACCCGAGAAGAGACCCGATGCTTCATCCAGCGCTGCCACGGTGCCGCGCGGCAGGCCTTCGTATTCAACATACTCAAGGGGAGCCCGGGGCCGTCACGTTTCAACTACTATCTGCCGGACGAGATTCGGGCCCTGGGAGAGACCCTGGGCGCCCGCGTGGAGATCCTCGAGGATTATCTGGACAATGATTTGACCGCTGCCTTTCGCAAGACGTAGCCGGGTCATCAGAGGGCCGATCCGGAGACTCACCCGGGCGTGATTCGCAACAATGCGTTATCCCTTCACAATGATGTAATCTGAGTGTCCTGCTACCTCAGTGCTGGTCCATCGTGTCATCCAAGTCAAATGCAACGCATCCTCCTCTGCCGGTGCCCGGAGCCGCGGCCGCATGCTTTCGTGCGCATCGTGGCGAACTGGTCAATGCGGTGGCCCAGCGCATGGATCACCATCCCCGAATCCAGGCATTGCTGGGGGGGAATCGATTGCGGCTGATGGATACCACCCGGCGCCATCATGCGGCCTTCATGGCTGAAGCCATGGAGGGGGACGATGTCGCATTGGTTGAGCGTACGCTGGCCTGGGTATACGCGACCTATCACAACCAGGGCGTGTCCTTCGATTTTTTCCTGTCCGAGTGGCAAACCTGGCAGCAGGTGATTGCCGAGATTCTGCCTGCAGGGGAGGCGGGAGCGATTCAGCCTGTCTACCAGTGGATGGTGGAACATCATGATGATCTCATCGAGGCCGCCCGCCATTACCAGGCTCGGCGGGTGTCGGTGCGGCCCTGCTGGGAGGAAGACTACCAATACATCGTCGACCAGCTCATTCAGGGAAATACGGTTGGCGTGATCGATCGCTGCCATGGCCTGTTACTGGATGGCATGTCCTACGAGTCCCTTCTCCAAAACCTGTTCTATCCGGCCATGGTGGATGTGGGGGCCCGCTGGGAAGCCGGTCAACTGTCGGTGACCCTGGAGCATCAGACCACGGCCATGGTCTACCGTGTGCTGGCCGCCCTGTATTACGACCAGCCGTTCCCGGAGACCGACCGGGGTCGTGGTCTGGTCTCTCCCGTGTCCAATGAATTCCATGAGATGGGCTCCTGGATGCTGGCCGTGAGCCTGGAACTGGATGGGTGGGATATTACCTTGCTCACCGCTGATACGCCCCCCGAGACCCTGGTGGCTACGGTTCTGGAAGAGCGCCCCCGGTTCGTGGCCTTATCGGTCACGCTGGTGGGTAATGTGGCCGAGGCGCGGGCGACTGTGGCCAGCCTGCGCGAGGCCCTGGGACCGGATGACACCACTCCCATCGTTGTAGGGGGGCAGGCCTTTCGGGAGGCGCCTCAGTTGGCACAATCGGTCAATGCCGATCTCTACCTCGAGAGCGCCATGGCCGCGGTGGACTGGGCTCGAGGATTGGGTGATCCCCCTTGAGACCGGATCTCCGCGATACCCTTCCAGGGCCTGACCTGGCCCGGGCCCTGTATGACTATGTTGTGGACTCGGGGCGTTTCATGGTCCTGGAGGTGAGTCAGGATGCCCGGATCATCTCGGCCAATGGCGCCTTTCGCTCTCGCTATGCGGGGTTCGCGGATGTGCGTGGCGAGCCACTGTCGCGTTTTTTCGCTGACGAGGATGACAGCCCTCTGGACATTGAGCCCGGCCAGGCCCATGAGAAGACGGTGGCGCGGGTCTTGCGGGCCACGGCGGAGGGGGAGCCTTGTCTGTTTCATGCCTATCCTCTGGATGGGCACACCCTGTTGATCGGCGAGGTAGCCGACGCCAGCGATCATGAAGTGGTGGCCCGCATGGGTAACCTCACCCTGGATATGTCCCGTTTGGTGCGTGACCTGAGGCGGGCAAACCGGGATCTGGCCCGGGCCAATCAACTGAACGAAGAACTGGCCCGCACCGACGGCCTCACACGCCTGGCCAACCGGCGTCATTTCCTGGAGCGGCTGGAAGCAGGGGTGGCCCAGGCTCGGAGTCGGCAGCATCGTTTGTCGATCCTGATGATCGACCTGGATCATTTCAAAAATGTGAACGATACCTTTGGTCACGCGGCGGGGGATCGTGTCCTTGTGGCCTTTGCTGATCTGCTGCGCGCTCTGGTTCGGGTGTCGGATTTGCCGGGGCGTCTGGGTGGGGAGGAATTTGGCCTGTATATGCTCGATACGTCGCTGGATGTGGCCATGAAAGTGGGCGAGCGCGTGCGGGCGCGCACCCGGGAGTTGCGGCCCCTGGAGGAGAATTACCTGCCGAGTACCAGCATCGGTGCCGCCGAGTGGCGAGAGGGGGAGGATATGGATGCGCTGATGCAGCGGGCAGATGCGGCCATGTACAAGGCGAAGGCGGGGGGACGTAACCGGGTGGTGGCGGATGGGTAGGGCGGGAGCCTTCCTCTCCCCAGTGGGGAGAGGGGCTTGATATTCACACTGAAGACACCCCGGGATTCCCTTCAACCCCTCGCAGCTTCGGCTCATTCAGTTCGCTGATGGACACCGTTTCGTGGTCCCGTAGATAGTCAGCCACCACATCCCAGATCTTGCGACCGGTGTTGCCCGCGGGCTGTTCCTGCACGCTGGCCCAGCCAGCCACCACGTAACTCTCGTTGGGGGCAATGGGCTTGCCGTTCAGTTCCATATCACCGATGCGCTCGCCAATGGAACGAGTGGGGTCGATGCTGTATTGCAGCCCGCCCACGCGCACCATATCGCCGCCCTGCTGGTAGAACGGGTCCTTGTTGTAGAGATTGTCGGCCACATCCTCCAGGATCTCCTTGATCATGGCGCCGCTCATCTCATTGCGGGTGACGGCCGGATAGGTGAGGCCGGTCTGGTCCATGACGTGTTCGAAGGTGATGGGCATGCCAGGCAGCACCGTGGTGCCCCAGCGGAAGCCCGGTGAGAAGGCGATCTGGGCATCCACCTGCTCCATCAGGGCATCGCAGATGAGTTGATCGAAGGTGCCATTGAAATTCCCGCGTCGGTAGAGCAGGTCCTCGCTGACCGCCAATTCCTCGGAGAGCGCGTCCTTCATGTTGAAGGTCTGGCCATCGTAGGTGACCTCCTGGTCGCGTACCTGTTCGATATAACGGGCCATGTCCGGATCCGGCTCGATCAGATTGGCGAACACCGGCAGCAGACGGTACTGGTAATCGCGGATGCGCCCATCGCGGAAGTCCAGGTCCAGCACTCCCAGGAACTTGCCGTTGGAACCGCCATTGGTGACCAGGCAGGTACCCCCTTCCGGTCCCTTGATCTCCAGGGGAGCGGGGACCGCATCGTGGGTGTGGCCACCCATGATGGCGTCGATGCCATCCACCACCTGGGCCAGCTTGATGTCCACATCCATGCCATTGTGGGACAGCAGGATGACCACCTCGGCCCCGTCGGCGCGAGCGTTATTCACCGTGTCCTGCATCTCTCCATGGCGAATGCCAAAGGACCACTCGGCCACCATATGCCGTGGGTTGGCGATGGGCGTATAGGGGAAGGACTGGCCGATGACGGCCACGTTCACGCCATTCATCTCGCGGATTGTGTAGGGCTTGAAGATGCGGTCGCCCCAGTCCACGTCCACCACATTTTGGGCCAGGAATTCAATGTGGCCAGCAAAGTCGTTTTCCACGATCTCACGTACGCGGTCGGCACCGAAGGTGAATTCCCAGTGGCCGGTCATGATGTTCACTCCCAGTTTGAGCTGGGCATCCACCATGTCCTGGGCATGGGTCCACAGACCGGTGCCTGAGCCGCCTCCCCAGGTGTCCCCGCCGTCCAGCAACAGCGCACCGGGGCGCTGGTCGCGGACCTTCCTGACCAGCGTGGCCAGATGGGCAAAGCCTCCCACGCGACCGTAGTGTTCCGCCAGTTTCACATAGTCCAGGTAGGTGTAGGCATGGGAGAGGAGGCCAGGGTGGTCAATCCCATAGCGTTCCAGCAGGGCCTTGCCGACCAGGTGCGGTGGCCGGCCCTTCATCTCGGCCACTCCCAGGTTGATGTGGGGCTCGCGGAAATAGACAGGCAGCAATTGGCCGTGGCAATCGGTGAAGTGCAGGATCGAAACATTGCCCCTGGCGGGTAGCTCATAAGGGTCGCTGGGATTCTTGCCGGCGGCCCCGAGCCGGGCGCTGGCGGGCAATGAAAAGCCAGCCGCACCGGCGGCGGCCAGGACCTGCAGGAATTCTCGGCGGGACAGATTCATCTAGCTTCCTCCAGACATCATGCGCCGTGGGTCCGGCGTCTTTCCCGTACAAAGAAAAGCCCGGCGGAACCGGGCTTGCTCAAATGGCAGGTATGATTGGTTTTTGTTCCTGCCGTGATCCGCCACCCCTGTGGATGGGCGAATCGCTCCTCTTGGTGGTCGTTCCGTGGGGAACGGATGGCGCGACGTGTTTCAAACCTGGTGTTCTGGTGGCCGGTGAGGCTCGCAAGCCCCCGGCCTTATCAACACCTCATCTCATCTGATCTGCACCTGAGTGCTGTCTGAATCCCCGTTGTTGTCCACCCAGGAGAGTTCCAGGGTGTCACCGGAGGAGGCTCCTTCGAACTGGAAGGACAAATAGGGATTGCGTGAGATGGATGGACCCCAGTTGGCAGTGAGGATCTCACGATCCCGCACTTTTGCTTTGACCTCGGTAATGTAATGGGCTGGTATGGTGTTGCCGCCGCTGTCGGTTCTTTGACCTGTTTCCATGGGGTGGCTGATCAGGGCGCGGACATTGGTCACACCATCACTGAGTTGGGCGCGTACACGAATGCTGGACATGGTGAGTTCTCCTGGTTGGGGCCTGGGGATGTGCGGGCTGGCGAATCAGCCGCCGCAACCACCGATGGTGACCTTGACTTCCCGCGAGCTGCTGTAGAGCTGGCCGTTGGCCTTGAGCACGGCAACAATATCGGAGCTGTCGCCCATCTTGATGCGTGTTGCCACATAGGCCTTGGTCCCTTCACCCAGCTTGTAGCTGGAGGTCAGCGGGTTGTTGTTAGCGGCTGCCAGGATGGCAATGTCCGTCACGCCGGTGAGGCTGGATTCCACGGTAATGGGCACCACGGCTCCGTTTTCCGCCAGTTCCGGGGCGCTGATGGTGATATCCCCCGAGTCGTGGCTGTCCGAGCCCATGACCGATTTGAGGGCGTCACTGACCGACCCGGCCTCGAAACCCTCGCGGGCGCTAGCCAATACGGTGCTGGGGGTGAGCAGGCCGGCGCCTACGGCGACCCCGACGGTGCCCGCTGCCAGGGTGCCCTTGAGAAACACTCGACGCTTGCTGTTCATGTGGTCTCCTCCGGTTACTTCAATGCGGGGCCGTCTCAGGCCCGTTGACAGATCACAATCCACAGCCTACCTAACTAAATCTTTTTTACAAGTGTTTTTTGGTTATATATGTCAAGTCGAATATAAGGTCATGCCGAAGCGGGTGATCAGTCTTCTGTGAAGCGGATGGCGATGTCCCGTTTACTCCGGATTCGGGCCTCCTGGTGCGGAGTGAGGTCCGGCGCCGTCAGGGCCCGATCCAGTTGCCTGACTGCCTCCCGGTACTGTCCATGATGGAAGTAGTATTCCGCCATGCTCTCGTGGCTGATCGCTTGCCGGTTGGCGCGGGTGGCGGCGTCGGCTCGCAGACGCAGCAGTTCCGGAGGGGGGTGATCCGCCTCGAGCAACCGGTCGAGCACCTGGATGGCCTGGTCGTGGTGGCCGGCGTCCAGCAAGGCCTTGGCGTAGGTCTGGGCCACCGGCAGGTAACCGGGATAGATGTCGTGCAGGCGCTCCAGGATGTGAAGCGCTTCGGCATGGTCCGGATTCCGGCCCTCCATGTGGATTTCCGCACGCCCAAGTTCCACGTACAAGGCCAGGCTCTCATTGTCGGCGGTGTCGATCCGGTCCAGGGTGGCCAGGGCCTGGTCCCTCTGCCCCCGTTCGTTTCGGGCCAGGGCATAGCCATAGAGTTGTTCAGGCGAGGGGGCTTCGCTGTCCGTTCGTCGCTCATGCAGATCCATCATCCGTGCGGGGTCCTTTAGCGCCTGGATGCGGGTGCGGATCAGCCGGAATTCCTGGGAGTCGCTGCGGTACTCCCCCTCATACTGGTTGGCTCGGACGCGACTGTCGCTGATGCGGCTGCTGGTGACCGGGTGGGTGCGCAGATATTCAGGGACCGCCTCGGCCAGTCCGCCACTGAGTTGCATCAGTCGCTCGAAAAAGGTGGGCATGGCCTGTGGGTCGAAATCAGTGGCTGCCAGAATGGAGATGCCAATGCGGTCGGCCTCCTGCTCGTTGGCGCGGGTGAAATTGATGCGCGCCTGCGCGCTACCCGCCATGCCGCCCACGATGGCCGCCTGGCCCAACTCCGGTACATAGGCACTGGCGATGATGCCCGCCAGGATGGCCAGGCCCGCGGCCAGGTCGATGCGGGTGCTGCCAGCGTAGGCGCGTGCGATATGTCGCTGGGTGACATGGGCAATTTCGTGGGCCAGCACGGCCGCCAGTTCGGCCTCGTTGCGGGTGGCCTCGATCAGACCGGTGTTCACGCCCACAATGCCCCCAGGCATGGCAAAGGCGTTGATGCCATCGTCTTCCACCACCAGAAAGGTGAAGTTGGGATGCCCATCCGGGGCGCTGGAGACCAGACGCTGACCCACGGCCTCCGCATATCCCAGCAGTTGCGGGTCCTCGCTCAAGGGCAGATTGCGGCGCACCTCCCGCAGCAGCGAGCGACCCAGTTGCTGCTCCTGGGAGGGGGACAGCATGGCCGAAGAGGGGGCTCCGATCTCCGGCAGGGAGACCTGGGCCGGTGCATGCACGGGCCACAGCAGGGTCAGACAGAGCAGGGCGGTGATCAGTCGCGCCCACAGGCGGGAAGCGGGTGCGACCCGCTCCCGGCGCGACGGGGTGGCCCCGCGCGTGGTGTTGCCTACTTGCCCAGTCCCGGGGACGACGAATAGGCGGCCATGGAACTTCGGTTTTCCCATAGTTTCGGCTTTAACATGGCTTCGGGCAGCATGAAGCGTTTCTTGTCGGAGACCGGCACCGTGCGCACCACCCGGGTCACATCCTTATAAGGGATCTTGAACAGCAGGCCGGACTGAGCCCCACCGTCGGTGCGGCGGGCGATCATGTCCTGGTCGAACAACTGGTGGACATACAGGTTGGCGGGTCGGAGTCGGCCATGGGTGTCACGCAGGGTGACGGCATACTGGGTGTCAACGGCAAAGGCTTTCTTGTCCATGGTCTGGGGGTCCTCGGCTGATGTGGCGGGGATGGCCCGGCCCGTTGAACACTACCACGCCTCAGACATCGACGTGGCTCCTTGGTTCAGGAGCGCAATCCCCGGCGGAATTTTCGGAACATCATAATTATATGTTGTCTTAGTATATGCTAATACGGTAACGTGTGTCGCAATTGAGTTGTCGCAAATCAACTCAGGCCGGCCAGCTATAAGTATGATGCTTCAGGGGATAAAAAATCCTTAAGACGCCAAAGCCCCGGAGCCTTGAGCATTCATGCGATGATCTGGCGGCGAAGGCTTTTATACATCACATCAGGGACGTTATCCGCGGTTGCGCCGAAGCCGCTCGTCCCGCGCAAGAGGAGTGATTGAACCATGGCTGATTTCGACCAGGAACTGGATGCCTCCGGACTGAACTGCCCGCTGCCCATTCTGCGCGCCAAGAAGGCCCTGGCCTCCCTGTCCAGCGGTCAGGTGCTGCACATCATCGCCACCGACCCGGGCGCGGTGAAGGACTTCGAGGCCTTCGCCAAGCAGACCGGCAACGAGTTGATGGAGCATAAGGAAGAAGGTGGCAAGTTCTACTTCCTGATGCGCAAGTCCTGACAGGGTTTGCATGGCCGTCGCCCCGCGACGGCCATCTTGCTTGAGAGCCCTTCTTCAAAGGGCCAATGACCTGGCTGTTCAAGCAGGCAATTTTAAGGAGGATGTTGCACATGTCGGAAAAGAAACTCGCCATCATCGCCACCAAGGGGACCCTGGACTGGGCCTACCCCCCGTTCATCCTGGCCTCGACGGCCGCGGCCCTGGGCTACCAGGTACAGGTGTTCTTCACCTTCTACGGCCTCCAGCTGCTGAAGAAAAAGCCCGATCTACAAGTCACCTCGCTGGGCAACCCGGGCATGCCCATGCCCATGCCGATGCCCGTGCTGCTGCAGGCCCTGCCCGGCATGCAGGGCATGATGACCTCGATGATGAAGAAGAAGATGAAGTCCAAGGGCGTGGCCAGTGTGGAAGAGCTGCGGGAGATGTGCCTGGAGGCGGAGGTGAAGATGGTGGCCTGCCAGATGACCGTGGATCTGTTCGACATGTCCCGGGACGACTTCATCGAGGGCATCGATTACGGCGGTGCCGCCACCTTCTTCGAGTTCGCGGGTGACTCGGACATCTGCCTGTATGTGTAACGGCTAGCGAAGTCCGGGAAATGGTCTAAACTTCCTGAACGACTTAAAAGTTGACAGTTTTACTAGGGCATAGATCGATAACGCCCCGCGATATGCAACGAGGTATCCCATGGCAACCTATGCGGAAATGCAGCAGATCTACGATGACATTCGTGGGGACTTCCGTTACGACCACGAACTCAATGGCTGTCTCAACTGCGGTATCTGTACCGCCACCTGCCCTTCGGCCCAGTTCTACGATTACAGCCCCCGGGAGATCGTGCAGTTGCTCTGGACCGAGAATGTGGAGCAGATCTACGACGCCATGCAGGAAAAGATCTGGGCCTGTGCCCAGTGCATGACCTGCGCGGCCCGCTGTCCGTTCAAGAATTCTCCCGGTGGCCTGGTGGCCATCATGCGGGAGGTGGCCATTCAGCACGAGATGCAGTCCGCCAAGGATGTGCTGCGGCCCTTCGGGCGGGTGATGCTCAAGCTGATCACCACCGGCAATCAGCTTTCCCCGGACATGATCCAGCCCGATCATTTCCCCGATTGGGGTCCGAATATTCAAAAGGTGGACGGGGACCTGCGCATCCTGCGCAAGGCCATCCCCATGCAGACCCTGCAGACCACCGATACTGCCTGGGAAGTCTCCCTGAAAACATCCGTAGAGATGTACACCATCTGGGAGATGACCGGGGTGCTCAAGTCGCTTGAGCTGATGGATGAAAACCTGTTCGACGTGATCGAGGATTTCATCGACGAGAAAAGGGAGGAATACGACGAGTGGCTCGAAGAACAGGAAGAAGATTGAGTCCACCTTCGCCTTGCACCACCACATGCCGAGCGTAGAGGAGTGGCACACCCATGACAGCTAAAGACCAGACCCCCGGTGGGCACAACGCCACCGCAGAAGGCACCGGCGCCGGTGCCATGAAACCCGGTTTCCATAATACCGATGGCCAGGGCGTCGCCGGCCACGGATCCTTTTTCCAGCAATCCCGGCTCTCCCGCGAGGAGGCCGTCACGGCCACCGACTGGGTGCGCAAGCACGTGGACCGGCGCACCATCGACCTGGGCGACCGCATGGATGATGTGCGCGAACACATGTACGAGCTGGAGAAGGAAGGCAAGATCCTGATCCACCGCATCGAAGACCAGCACGAGCCCAAGATGGTCAAGACCCTGTTTGGCTGGGACAAGAAGATCCCCACCAAACAGTTGTGGCATCACAAGTCCTGTGGCCAGTGCGGCAACATCCCCGGCTATCCCACCTCATTGTTGTGGTTCATGAACGAGTTCGGCTTCGTGCCGGGCAAGGACTACCTGGACGAGACCGACCAGACCTCCTGCACCGCCTGGAACTACCACGGTTCGGGCATCGGCAATGTGGAGTCCCTGGCGGCGGTGTTCCTGCGCAATTTCCATCAGGCCTACGTATCGGGCCAGGCCCATGGCCACGAGGCCGGGCATTTCTACCCGCTGGTGCACTGCGGCACCTCCTTTGGCAATTACAAGGAGATCCGCAAGTACCTGGTGGAATCACCGGAGCTGCGCGAGAAGGTCACCAAGATCCTGGACAAGCTGGGGCGCCTGGTGGACGGCAAGCTCGTCATCCCCGAGGAGATCATCCACTACTCCGAATGGGTGCACGTGATGCGCAACCGCATCGCCTCGGAACTGCAGAAGATCGATGTGTCCCACATCCGCACCACTGCCCACGTGGCCTGCCACTACTACAAGATGATCCACGAGGATGCCGTCTACGATCCCGAGGTCCTGGGTGGTAACCGCACTGCCATCATCACCTCCATGGCCCAGGCCCTGGGTGCCCAGGTGATCGACTACTCCACCTGGTACGACTGCTGCGGTTTCGGGTTCCGGCACATCATCTCGGAGCGCGAGTTCACCCGCTCGTTCACCATGAACCGCAAGATCCGCGTGGCCCGTGAAGAGGCCAATGCCGATGTCATGCTGGCCAACGATACCGGCTGCGTCACCACCATGGACAAGAACCAGTGGATCGGCAAGGCCCACGAGCAGGACTTCCAGATCCCCATCATGGCCGAGGTGCAGTTCGCCGCCCTGGCCTGCGGCGCCGATCCGCTGAAGATCGTGCAGCTGCAGTGGCATGCCTCGCCCTGCGAGGAGTTGGTGGAAAAGATGGGCATCTCCTGGTCCGAAGCCAAGAAGAACTTCCATGCCTACCTCAAGGAGGTGGAGCAGGGGAACATCGAATATCTCTACAAACCCGAACTGGCTTATGGGGGGTAAGGCATCATGCAGGATACAGTACTGATCGTCGGGTCGGGGCCATCTGGCCTGTCGGCTGCCGCGCAGGTGGCCGGCGCCGGCTACAAGGTGGTGATGGTGGAAAAGGAGGAGACGCTGGGCGGTGCCCCCATCCTCTCCGGTTATGCCAAGCTGGTGCCCTCCGGCGAGTGGGCCAAGGATGCCATCGGTCGCATGGTGAAACGGGTGGAGGACGACAAGGCCGTCACCATCCACAAGGGGACGCGCGTCACCCAACTGGAGGGTGAGCCGGGCAACTTCACCGCCAAGCTGAGCAACAACAAGCAGGTCAAGGCCGGTGCCGTGGTCCTGGCCACCGGCTTCACCCACTTTGATTCCGTCAACAAACCGGAGTGGGGCTTTGGCACCTACCCGGATGTGCTCACCAGCACCCAGATGGAGCAGATGGTGGCGTCCGGCAAGATTGCCTGTCCCTCGGATGGACGCGTGCCCGAGCGGGTGGCCATCCTGCTGTGCGTGGGTTCCCGGGATCGGCAGATCGGGCGCGAGTGGTGTTCCAAGATCTGCTGCACGGTCTCGGCCAACCTGGCCATCGAGATCAAGGAAATGTCCCCCGAGACCGACGTGTTCATTTACTACATGGACATCCGTACTTTCGGACTCTACGAGGACCGCTTCTACTGGAAATCCCAGGAGGAGTTCAAGACCAAGTTCGTCAAGGCCCGTATCGCCGAGGTGACCGCCTCGGGGGATGGCCGCCTGCTGGTGAAGGGGGAGGACACTCTGGTCAAGCGACCCATCGTCATTCCCTTCGATATGGTGGTGCACGCCATTGGCATGGATCCCAACCAGGACAACCCGGAGATCTCCAAGGTCTTCGGGGTGGAGCTGGAGAAACATGGTTTCCTGCAAAAGGGTGAGCAATACACCAACACCTGCGGCACCTCCCGGCCCGGCGTCTATTCCTGCGGCGCGGCCTATGGACCCGAGACCATCGACGATTCCATCGCCCAGGGGGCGGCGGCTGGCGGCCGTGCCGTGATGGATCTGGCGGCTCTGGTCCGCAAGGCGGGTTGAGGCGGCCATGGACAAGCCCATCCGGCCCGCCTCGCTGAAGGTCCGTCTGGAGCCGCGTATTGCCGCCAGCAAGCTGGAGCAACTGCTGGAGGACATGAAGGAGCGCGGTGGTGTGGAGACCTATCTGGAGGCCCTGCGCAGCAAACATCAGGTCTTCACCGCGGCCTTGCCGGAGCAGCGGCCCGCGGCGTTGAGGGCGGATGTGACCAGCGTGTTGCTGGAATGCGTCTTCCCGGCCCGGCGCAAGCTCACCGGTCCCATGCAGACCCTCTCACCGGAGGCCTTTTCGGAGGCCATCCTGGGGCTGTTGTACGGGCGGGGGGATCTGCTGAGCCGGATGCGCGCCTTTTGTGAGCGCATCCCCACCCAGACCCGCAAGGAATCGGGGGCGGCCTGGGATCTGGCGGCGGAACTGCTGCATTTCCGTCACCCGGAGACCATCCCGTTGATGACCCGCTGGGTGTGGGATACGCAGACCATGAGTGGTGCGGTGCGCGAGTTCGTGGCCGGCAATGAAGGCATGAATGTCCTGCCTCTGGACGTGACACCCGAGCATCAGGAAGCGGTGCGCAGCTGGTTTGTGGAGCACCTCACCGCCAGCGGCTTCTATCGGGATCTGCCCTTTGTCACCGATCTCATCCTGGCGCGGGCCTATTCGGATTACGTGCGATCCATCTCCGGCGGTCTGGGGATTCTGCAGGGCGAATTTGGGGCCAAGCAGGACCCGATGGAGCTGGTGGTCAAACTGTTGGGTATCGATGCCCGACGCGGCGAGCGTCACGCCGCCGCGTCGCGTACATGGCATTAGCCGGCCCGTATCGAACCCGGTCAAAGCGAGTTTCGGAGAACAGCATGGCGATACACGAGAAATCCCTCATCGAGCCCGAGCGCCTGCTCCACCACGATGAACTGGTGGTGGATGGAGTGGACGTGTCCGGGCATTGGAACACGATGATCACGCCGCGAACCCTCACTGATTACGATGATGATTTCGAGGCGAAGATCCAGGCCATCCCCGGTGGCGAGAATGTGCATCGCTGCTGGCAATGCGGGTCGTGCACCAACTCCTGCACCATGTACGCCCAGAACGTGCAGTTCAATCCCCGCTACTGGATCTATGCGGTGCGCCTGGGGCTCAAGGAAGAGATCATCAAGGACAAGGACATCGTCTGGCAGTGCGTGTCCTGCAACAAGTGCACGAACATCTGTCCCAAGGACGTGAAGCCCGAAGGGGTGATGAAGGCCCTGGCCCACTGGATGGAAGAGGAGGGCATCACCGACAAGACACCCTCCACCATTTTTGACGAGGAATTCACCGAGCAGATCTATCACCGGGGTCGCATCGAGGACAGCCACGTGCTCATGGGCTTCTACCAGAAGACCGGCCAGTCCATGTTCCAGAACTGGTTGCGGGTGTTCGGCCTGCGCCTTGCCCGGCATCTGCCGGTGGGCCTGGGGCTCAAGTTCGGGCGCAATGTGCTCATCAAGCCCCGCACCAAATCCTGGGGCCGTACCGGCGAAGTGCTCCAGCAATACGTGCGTGAACAGAAGGAGGCCGCCCATGGCTAAGGTTGCATACTATCCCGGTTGCGCGCTGGAAGGCTCCGGCGGCCCCTATGACAAGTCCACCCGGGTGCTGGTCAACTCCCTGGGTCTGGAGATGGAAAACCTGCGAGACTACAACTGCTGCGGCGCCATGGAGGTGAAGAACGTCCACCCCATGCTGCAGACCTACCTCTCGGCCCGCAACCTGGCCATCGCCACCGAGCAGATGGGCCTGGATACGGTCATGGCCCCCTGCAATGGCTGCTATCACAACCTCAAGAAGGCCGAGTTCGAGACGGCCACCTCCGAAGAGGTGATGCAGACCATCCAGGACCTGGCCCGCAAGTCCGATGACCCCGTCTACACCGGCGACGTGCGCACCCTGCACCTGCTGGAGTGGCTGATGGAGGAACTGGGCCCCGAAGGCATCAAGCAGAAATTCACCAAGAGCCTCAACGGTATCAAGATCGCCAACTACTACGGCTGCATGTACACCCGGCCCCGGCAGATCTTCCCGGAGAAAGACCAGGGCCCGGGCTCCGAGTCCAGCTACAAGCCCCATTTCATGGACGACCTGCTGGAGGCTGCCGGCGGCGTGAACGTGGACTACCCTCTGAAGACCGCCTGCTGCGGCGGTGCCCATACCCTGTCGGATTCCGACACCTCCACCCAGCTGGTGCTCAACCTGCTGCAGGCGGCGGAAGACTGTGGCGCCGAGGTGATCGCCACCGAATGCCCCACCTGTCATTCGGGGCTGGAGATGCACCAGGTGCGGGCCGAGACCGAATTCGGCATCAAGACCAACGTGAAAATCCTCTACTTCACCCAGCTGCTGGGGTTGGCCATGGGGCTGTCGCCGCGCAAGCTGGGGATTCACGAAAACGTGAGCGACTCCATTGGATTCCTCAAGGATCGGGGGGTATTCTGATCCGCATGGACTGCAATGGCTGCGAATTCAAACCGGAGCTGTATTACGACGCGGAGTACCAGATCTGGCTGCGTCTGGAAGAGGACGACACCCTCACCGTGGGCATGACCGACCTCTCCCAGGCCATTGCCGGTCACATTCTCCATGTGCGCGTGCGTCGCCCCGGCACACGGCGGCCACCGGGTAAACCGGTGGCCACCATCGAGAGCGGCAAATGGGCCGGTCCCATCCCCAATTTCATGGACTGCACCATCATCGAGGCCAACGAGGCCGTGATGGAGCAGCCCGATCTGCTTAACCAGGACCCTTACGGGGCCTGGGTGGCGCGGGTGGAAGTGGAGGGCGGCGGCGCCAGCGTGCTGCAGGATTACCTCACCGGGGATGCCGCCTACGAGGGCTACTGCGAACGGGCCCGGCGCGATGACATCCACTGTCATCGGGACTGACGGGGCACACGGTGAACACACAGCCGGATTATCTGGACGGGGAAGAACAGACGGTGGTGCTGGTGATGACCAGCGGCCCCAGTACGCCGGCCCGCTGTGCCACCCCGTTCTATCTGGGGTCGGTGCTGGCCGCCATGGATGCGGATGTGCATCTGTTCTTCACCATGGAAGGGGTCAAGCTCATGCAAAAGGGTGTGGCCGAGGGCTTGCAAGCCATGGAGGGGGGCAAGTACCTGATCGATTTCATCCGGGATGCCAAGCGCGCGGGGGTGACACTGCACGTGTGTGACCCGGCGCTGCCGGGCTACGGCCTGGATCCGGCCACCGATCTCATCGACGAGGTGGATCATGTGGCCCGGGCCAGCGACCTGGGGGACCTCATGCTGCGGGGGGACAAGGTCCTCTCCTTCTAACGCTCATGCATCACGGTGGTGAGTCACCCCAGATGATGAAAGATAGGCTATAAGCCCCTCTCCCCCCTGGGGAGAGGGGTTGGGGTGAGGGGCGAGGGCCAGCACAGTGCCCGCCTCGCCCCCTCATCCCCAGCCCTTCTCCCCCGAGGGGGAGAAGGGAGTTTGAAGCCCCTCTCCCCTCGGGGAGAGGGGTGGGGGTGAGGGGGAAGGACCGGCACAGTGCCTATCCCGGGGGGGGGCCCCCCCCCCCCCCCCCCCCCCGGGGGGGGGGGGGGGGGGGGGGGGGGGGGGGGGGGGGGTGG
>NZ_JAJNAN010000159.1:0-335 GCF_022227565.1 Ectothiorhodospira sp. 9100 | reverse complement strand
CGCCCCTCGCCAGACGGGGAAGACCACCACACTGCTGGCGATGATGCTGGCGATCAATGCACAGGGCCGTTATGCCTGTGCCTATGCCAATATCGAGGTGGCCCAGGGCGGCGCGTGGGGACGAGCAAAAGGGGATCCTGGCCGTCTGCGATGCCCTGGTCAATTCCATCCAGCTCTACCTGAAGGATGATCACCTGTCCCAATGGTATGATGGCCGGCGCAAGGACATCTCTCCCCAGAATCTGCTCACACAGGTCCTTCAACACTGGGCTCAACACGCAGGTTGCCCCACGGTGCTGTTCCTGGACGAAGTGGATGCCCTGGTGGGCAACACG
>NZ_JAJNAN010000158.1:0-365 GCF_022227565.1 Ectothiorhodospira sp. 9100 | reverse complement strand
CGCATGAAGGCTGTGGGACGCATCACGCGTCGCCGGGAACTTGCCGACAAGACCACCGAGGAAGTTGCTTACTACCTGCTCAGCGACGCACTGTCGCCGGAGCAACTCGTTGAGGTCACACGCCAGCACTGGGGCATTGAGAATCGCCTCCACTGGGTGTTAGACGTCACGATGCAGGAAGATCAGAGCCGTCAGCGCCGAGACCATGGCCCTGAGAACCTGGCGCTACTGCGTCGACTGGCGCTCAACGTGGCTAAATTGGAACCCTCAAAGGGATCCATGAAAGGCAAACGCAAAAAAGCAGGATGGAACGACGACTACCTGCTGAGCCTCATTCGTCAGTTCGCTCAACTGCGATAGCCCTG
>NZ_JAJNAN010000157.1:0-351 GCF_022227565.1 Ectothiorhodospira sp. 9100 | reverse complement strand
CTGGTGAGTGACCAGATATTGCAAGACCCCGTTGATTGTGCGACACCGGGAAAATTGCTCAAAGACGGTCGCGATGGCCGCTTGGGCCTGAGCGTCCGGATCCTTGATCACCGTCCCACCGAGGTCTCTCATGTAGCCCATCGGCAACGCAAATTTGAGCTCACCACGCCGGGCCTTGGCCTTTCTGCCCTCTGACATCCGCTGTTTCAGGATATGCAACTCGGCTTCCGACATGGTTCCCTTCAATCCCAGCAACAGCCGATCATTGTAGGTCTGCGGATCATACAGCCCATCAGCATCACCGATAAGGGTAGAGAATAGCGCGCAAACTTCCAGCAGTTGGTACCAGTC
>NZ_JAJNAN010000156.1:0-356 GCF_022227565.1 Ectothiorhodospira sp. 9100 | reverse complement strand
GCGGTAGCGTGCCCAAACACCCCCCCATGCAGCGCGAAGACATCCAATACCGCCTCCTGCGACTGCTCCAGGACAACCCGCAGCTCACACAGCGCGACCTGGCCGCAGAACTGGGCGTATCCATCGGCAGCACCCACTACTGCCTCAGGGCCGTCATCGACAAAGGCTGGGTGAAAGCCCACAACTTCGCCCAAAGCGGCCAGAAACAACGCTACCTCTACCAGCTCACCCCCGCCGGCATCACCCGCAAAGCCCGCCTCACCCGCGAATTCCTCCAACGCAAACGCGCCGAACACGAGGCCATCCGCCAGGAAATCGAAGCCCTGGAAGCCGAACTGAAGGCCGAACCGGACGCC
>NZ_JAJNAN010000155.1:0-365 GCF_022227565.1 Ectothiorhodospira sp. 9100 | reverse complement strand
GGCTGCAAGATCGACGAACTCGGCCATCACAGCACCGAACGCCTGGAGCGCGCCATCGCCATCCGCCTGGTCATCGCCTGGCGCGTCATGCTCATGACCCTGCTCGGGCGAGAGGCCCCAGAACTGCCGCCCGAGTTGCTGTTCTCGGACATCGAACTGCGCGTCCTGGGTGATTACGCCCAGTCCCGACGCCGGGAACGCCCCAGTCGCCTTGCCGACGCCGTGCGCGAGATCGCCATCCTGGGTGGCTACCTCAACCGCAACACCGATCCCCCGCCCGGGCACCAACTCATCTGGCATGGCTACACCAAACTCACCAGCATGAGCTTCGCCTATGCCTTGCGGGATGGAATCGAATGATCATG
>NZ_JAJNAN010000154.1:0-370 GCF_022227565.1 Ectothiorhodospira sp. 9100 | reverse complement strand
TAACATATAAGCGTTTATCTGCCGTGCGCAGCATGGCCGATAAACGTCTGTTGGACGAAGCCGTGTGTGCACATACTCTATAATGGGAATTGTATCAGCCGCAGCGGGCCAGGGAGGGCATTCGCAGTCCTGTAATCAGCACGACAGGCCTTCATCGGTTCCTTCCAGACAATTTCATCCATTTCGGAGGCATCCTTGGCAATCGGTTTATGCTCAACATAGCCCGATTTCATGCTCGGTTTCAATGTCTCAGCCGCAGTCGAGCCCGACCTATGCCAAGGCCGTATCGCAAAGGGTCTATCGTCAGCGATGTGTCAGTGACTTAGCATCGTCGCTCCTGGAAAGGGAAAGCAGATACGGAGACGGCCTT
>NZ_JAJNAN010000153.1:0-370 GCF_022227565.1 Ectothiorhodospira sp. 9100 | reverse complement strand
AGAAAGCCATCAACCAAGTCAGCCTGAATACGGGGCAGCTGAAAAAGCTTTCTGTGTTCACTCCACCATTGCCCGAGCAGCGGCTACTCGCCCGCATCCTCGACACCCTCGCCACCCAGATCCAGAAGACCGAGGCGCTGATCGCCAAGCTGGAGAAGGTCAAGGAGGGCCTGATCCACGACCTGCTGACCCGCGGCATCGACGAGAACGGTCAGCTCCGCCCCAGCCCCGAGCAGGCGCCGGAGCTTTACAAGGATTCGCCGCTGGGGTTGATTCCGAGTGGGTGGGACCTGCTAACGCTTGGTGAAATCAGTCAACCGAAGCAATGGCCTACCATTTCATCAAATGAGCTAACAGCGTCTGGCTACCC
>NZ_JAJNAN010000152.1:0-393 GCF_022227565.1 Ectothiorhodospira sp. 9100 | reverse complement strand
CAGTGAGGTGTCTGCTGCTGCTCGATGTACTGGCGCACGATGGAGATCGGCGCGCCGCCGCAGGAGGACGCGAAGTAGGACGGCGACCACAGAACGCCCTTCCAGTAGCGTTTCTGGATTTCCGGGCGCTCTTTGCGAAGCAGGCGGCTGGAGACGCCCTTGAGGCTGTTCACGAGGTTCGAGATGGCCACCTTGGGCGGATACTCTACCAGCAGATGCACATGATCGTCCTCGCCGTCCATCTCGATCAGTTGTGCCTCGAAGTCGGTGCAGAGACCAAACTATAATATCCGCATGCAACAACTCCAAGCCTTCAAGTTTGAGCTACGCCCCGACGGCCAGCGGGAACGGCAATTGCGCCGTTTCGCTGGCTCGTGCCGGTTCGTGTTCAAC
>NZ_JAJNAN010000151.1:0-403 GCF_022227565.1 Ectothiorhodospira sp. 9100 | reverse complement strand
AAGTCGGGCGACTGGTGATCACCCACAAGGATCGGCTTTTGCGCTTCGGGGCCGAGTTGGTCTTTGCCATCTGCGAAGCCAGGGAGGTCGAGGTGGTGATTCTCAACCAGGGTGAAGATACGACCTTTGAGGAAGACTTGGCGAAAGATGTGCTGGAGATCATCACCGTGTTCAGCGCCCGACTCTATGGCAGCCGCTCGCGCAAGAACCAGAAGCTGCTGGATGGCGTGAAGAAGGCCGTGGAGGACGCGACATGATCCGTGCCCACAGAATTGCGCTTGCGCCCAACAACAGGCAGGCGACCTATTTTGCCCGCGCGGCAGGCACGGCACGTTTCGCCTACAACTGGGCGTTGGCCGAATGGCAGTGCCAGTACGCGGCATGGAAGCAGGACAACAGCCTG
>NZ_JAJNAN010000150.1:0-423 GCF_022227565.1 Ectothiorhodospira sp. 9100 | reverse complement strand
GCCCTTTGCCTCGACCTGCTCACGAATACGCTCGCTGTCATAGCCCTTGTCAGCCACCAGCGCACCACCTGCCGGCAAGTCGTCAATCAATGCCTGAGCTTCCGTGCTGTCGTGCACCTCACCGCCGGTTATCCTGAAGCCAATCGGCAGCCCATAGGCATCCACGGCCAAATGGATCTTGCTCGTATTGCCTGCACGACTTTTGCCAATGGCTTCTGCGACTTGCGTGGCAGCCCCAGTGCTGTCCTGGTGAGCCTTGACGTAGGAGCCATCGATGAACAGCCACTCGACATCAGGATCTTTCACCAGCGTGCTAAAAGCCCTCATCAGCTTTCCACCCGCTGACCAGGCGTTGAAGCGCTTGTAGACCGTATTCCAAGGCCCAAACGCCTCTGGCAGGTCCCGCCACTGGCAGCCGGTGCG
>NZ_JAJNAN010000015.1:0-67284 GCF_022227565.1 Ectothiorhodospira sp. 9100 | reverse complement strand
TAGAGATAGCAGCGGCGGTACCATTATCATCAAAGATTGCCGCACCAATACCACAGTGCTGCCAAGGATTGATTTTCCCCTTTGCTTCCGCAGCGGCAATAGTTGGTCCCAATACCAGCATGCTACCGGCCAGAGCGGCCACAGACAGAGTTTTTAACTTCATGTCGATCCATTCCTTTTTCAGTTTACCAGCCTCTTTTTTTGCTTACTGGGAGAGGCCGGTGACTCCCAGTAATCTCTATATTCTTCTGGAATTTTATCTCGCAAACCCAACTCAACTGTCAGGCCGCCATTCTTTCCATAATACGCAGGCAACCCAGCAACATCTTCGACGCAACCAGGAAACAGACCTCTATACTGGCAGAACAGCGTCGCTGGGCCTGTTTGACTCGACTTACGGGAACCCCTATTAATTGCTCGCCGCCGCCCACAAACCGTTGATTTTATTGGGTTAAAATTCCGGAAAATCGAATTAATAGAGGTTCCCTTACTGGGTGATCCCATGGTAAGCACTGGATAGCGTTAGGTGAGATCTGCTCCCGGAGAGCCACACAATCGAAAAACCCCGTCATGTGAAATTCGTCA
This sequence comes from Ectothiorhodospira sp. 9100, assembly GCF_022227565.1. Lineage (NCBI taxonomy): Bacteria > Pseudomonadati > Pseudomonadota > Gammaproteobacteria > Chromatiales > Ectothiorhodospiraceae > Ectothiorhodospira > Ectothiorhodospira sp. 9100. The sequence continues at coordinate 66,699 of NZ_JAJNAN010000015.1, read as the reverse complement.
CAATTCTACCACGATCAATGGGGCTTTCCTCAAGGTGCTATTGAACCTTCCGGTCAGTGGTTTGGGCCGCCTGTCGCCCGTTCCATCGGGTTCATCCGCTCCCTTCGATGCCTGCTCGCTACTCACTCTTCTGTCCTTTCGCAACACGTACCCGCATGTAGCCCCCGAAAAGCTCCTGCAAGACGCGAAACCGTCTAGGTGCAAGACCCTGCCCCCGGAGGTCTTTATATGGATTCCAGTAAGCGCCTCCGAACGCCAGGTTCACATTCGACAGCAGACACCCGTCCAACCCAACTCACTGCCCGCTTCGGGTCGTGGACAGCCACCGACTGCGGAGGAGACGGACCTCGCCCCTTGCGGAGATTGTTCCTCAAGGGGCACTTGGGACTCTGGAGGTCAAATACCGCTGCAAGCTCTCTCAAGATCGGCCTGGACGCGCGCGGTCGGGCGTGTGAGCGAGTCCGGGCTGAGCGCGTTCATTGGCATAATATGCCAATACTGCTATGCTCAGGATGGTTCCATCATGGGAGTCAATCCGCCATGCCGACCCGCAATGTGGTGTTGAGCGACCATCAGCAAGAGCTTGTCGAAACCCTGGTGCAATCGGGGCGGTACCAGAACGCCAGTGAGGTGCTGCGCGACGGGCTGCGCATGATCGAGCAGCGCGAACAGCTCGAAGCGGCCAAGCTGCAGGCACTGCAACAAGCGGCCGAGAAGGGCTGGGCCGATATCACCGCTGGGCGCTATGTCGATATCGTCGAGGACGATCTCGAGGATTTCATGAGCCAACTGGGGCAGCAGGCCGCCAACCGGGTTAAGTTGGCAGGTTGATGGCGCGCTATCGACTCTCCACCGCCGCGCAGGCGGATCTCATCGACATCCTCGCCTGGACACAAAGTCAGTTCGGAGAGGCGGCCCGCAAACGCTACGAAACGCTGCTGGTCACCGCGCTGCGTGACATCTCCAGCCAGCCTGCTCGGACCGGCAGCGTCGAACGACCGGAGCTTGGCGACGGCGTACGATCCTGGCACCTGCATTTGAGCCGGGAGCGCGCCCGAACGGAATCCGGCGCTGTGCGCCGTCCAAGACATTTTTTGATTTACCGGGTGGAGCACGATCATGTTGTCGTCGGGCGGGTTCTGCACGACGCCATGGAACTCGCGCGACACTTGGATGCCGAGGCACTCTGGGAATAAGAGCCGGTGGAGGTATGGTCTGAGGAGGCATAACGGGCCTGCTCGGCCGCAAGCCGAGCGAGGTCTCCCGCATGTCTACATTGCAATGACTACTTAGCCAGCCCTCCACCGGCACGCACAGCTCGAGGGCCTCGCGGGCGGGTCCGCCCCTGCTGAAAGTAGAGGCCGGCGAAATTGATGCGGGCGATGATCCGCACTGCGAAACCGCAGGCCGGGCAGGTGTCGATGTCGATACCGAACACCCGCCAGTGGCAGGTTTACGTCCGGCTACAGCCGCTCATCCTGTGCCGCTGACTGCCCGCTCTGGGTCGAATGCAGACATCCATATCAGGAAGTCGAAACAATGACTCTGAAAGATTCAGCAGCGTGGTGGACAAAGCTGGCAGCCAGTGGCGTACTCATCGGCTTGGTGATTGAGCGCTTCGTAGCGGGAGGGCTACCAGGTTGGCCGAGTCCAGCTATCCCCCTCGCCCAGTTACTGGTGGTCTTCGGTGGCTGCATCACGCTGGCGCACTATGCCGTACTTCGGCGAAAAGGTGTTACCTGCACCGAGTCGCAGGAGCCGGTTCGGCTGGTTCGCAGCGGTGGTCTGTTCCCTTCCACGCGCCACCCGATGTATCTCGGGGACGCCGTCACCTGTGTTGGCCTGGCCATGCTCGCACCCAGTGTTGCCGCTGGACTGATACTGGTGGTAGCCATCACCGCTTTGGTGATTCAGGCGCGCCTTGAAGACGAGTTCCTGGCGAGACGCTTTCCAATAGAGCACGGCCAGTGGCGCGCTCAAAGTGGGCTCCTGCTGCCACGGTTGTCGCCTTCGCGGGGCGTTGGGTAGCAGGCCGTCAGCTTCACTCGTCGAAGGCCAACTCGCCCTGCTCCCAGACTCCAGGATTTTCAGCGACACCGGCACCAGGGCACTCATGCGCACACCCAGCAGTCGCAACGGCCGATCCAGAGGCGCCCGGCGCAGGCACTCCCGGCTGGCGACCAGCAGGTCCGCCTGCGCATCAATGGGCTCGCGCAGCGTGTGGTCCCGGGTCAGTGTACGAAAGTCCGCGTAGCGCAGCTTGATGCCCACGGTCCGTCCACGCACGCCCAGCGCCTGTAGATCAGCAGCCACCCGTTCGCAAAGTGCCAACAGGATCCCAGTGAGTTCGGCACGATCCTGTCTCGGGTGCAGGTCACGCTCGAAGGTGGTCTCGCGACTGACCGACTTGCGCTCGGCCTCCGTGACCACCGGCCGGTCGTCACGCCCGTGCGCGGCATCATGCAGCCAGGCGGCATATCGGGGGCCGAAGTGCTCCTGCAAAAGGCCGAGTTCTGCCCGGGCGAGATCACCGATGGTATGAATGTCCAGACGCGCCAACCGCTCTGTGGACTTCGGCCCGATCCCGTTGATCTTGCTGGCCTGCAACGGCCATATCCGGGCCACCAGGTCCGCTGGTTCCACGTGCGTGAGACCGTCCGGCTTGTCCAACTCCGAAGCCATCTTTGCCAGCAGTTTGTTGGGCGCGATGCCGATCGAACAGGACAACCCCGTCGCCGCACGCACCGCCTCCTTGATACGGCGGGCGATCGGCTCAGGCACGACGCCCACCGACCACGAGGGGCTGCCCCCGCAGTTGCGGATAACGCAGCAGTTCCACGGACGCGTAGAACGCATCCATGTCGAGATGGGCAATGCAGCGGCTGCCGCATGAGCTATGTGGGACTGCTCTACCAGGATCTGATCCGCCAGACCAAACTGACACCCAGCGGCAAGCTGCCGCCTGTCCTGCCGGTGGTGCTCTACAATGGAGAGGAACGCTGGCGTGCGGCACCTGACATCGCCGATCTGGTCGAACAGGTACCAGGAGGACTGGAGCGCTACCGCCCTGCCCTTGGCTATCTCCTGCTGGACGAGGGGGCCATCGTCAACGACCCGGCCTGGTCGGAGCCGGCACGCAATGCGGTCGCCGCCCTCTTCCGGCTGGAGAACAACCGTGACGAGCAGGAAATGCTCAATGTCCTGGGCAAGCTGGTCGACTGGCTCAAGGCACCCGAGCAGACAGGCCTGCGGCGGGCCTTCGTGGTCTGGATACGGCGTGTTCTGCTCCCCCACCGGGCACCCGACATGGAGTTGCCCGAACTGAACGACTTACAGGAACTGCATGAGGTACACACCATGTTGGCTGAACGCATCAAGAAATGGCCGGAACGCTGGCGCCAGGAGGGGCTTGAGCAAGGCCTGGAGCAAGGGCTGGAGCAAGGGCTGGAGCGAGGACTGGAACAAGGGCGTGAGCAAGGTACCCGTCGCATGCTGGCCCGTCTGATCGTCAAGAAGTACGGCGCGATCCCCACATGGGCGCAGACCCGGCTCGACCAAGCCGGCCCCGACCAACTGGAAACCTGGGCTGACGCCATCCTGGAGGCAGAGACGCTTGAAGCCTTGCTGAGCGAAACGCCCAGACACTGAGTTCCATCGTACCCTTGTACGGGATCGTGATCGGACCGCATCCGTGCGGCCCTGCCGGCGTGGAAATGGCCGGGGCCGTGGCCGAACTGGCCCGGTTCACCCCGGCAAGGGATTTTCGGAATATTCAGCCGGAGAATGCCCGGGTGGACATCTCCAGTCGCCCCTGAAAGCGCCGACCGGCGCCTCCAGGGGTTGGGCGACCATCACTCGACCGTCGCGACGAAGGCCTGAAGCTGGGGGTCGTAGTGACTACCCGTAATGTTGGCCGGCTCGGCGGAGCTGGACGATGCGGCTGAACGGGGCGAACCCACCGGTTGGTCCTCCACCTTGCCCACAAAGGCCTGCAGGTGCGGATCATAGACCGAACCCACCACCACGTTGCCCGTTGAGGCACGCGCGTCGCTGGGTGGCGTGGTCAGGGTGGCCTGGTATGCCGCGCCCGCCGGCACATAGGTCTGCAACAGATGATCCCACTCGGAGCCAATGGCCTGGCCCGTGGTGGCGATGATCATCGTGGCGGTGCCGGCAATGAGGCTGTTTTTCAAGGTCAGGGTTTTCATGGTCATTCTCCTTCCAATCGCGGTTTCGGATCTCATCCCAAGGCGGTGTTGCCGTGTGCCTTGAGCTTGATTTCAGAATAGGCCGCGTCACCCCTGACCAACATTCGGATGAATACCTACAGTGTTAATACTTAGGGACGCCGCCCATGACTGAGACGTCCGTTCAGTTGATGCGTGGAGCGCCTTGCCGATGCAGACCACCTGCTCATGGAACAAGGCCTGTGGTGTCCGGTGGGTCCTGACGACCCGGTCAGAGCGCCCCGCCGCAACTGGAACCCTGGCCGGCCGTGCACCCATAGCAATGATCCGCAACCGTGATGGGTGCGCCATCCAGGTTCCGGTGGATCAAGTCCCGCAGATGGGTACGCTGCCGTGTGCCAGCCCCCAGGGGAAGGCGCAGCATCTGGTTGAAATCGCAATCGTACACGTAGCCCTGCCAGCCCACGCTGAGCAGGGTTCGGCACATGAGGCCTGCCAGGCTCTCATCCCGATAGGCGTCCTTCAGGAGCATCATGTAGGCCTCGTACTGACCGTTCTTGCGAAGCTGCTTTGCAAAACGGTGAATGGGCATGTTGGTGATGGCAAACAACCCGTTGAATACGATGCCATGGTCCCGCGCCAGGTGATCCTTGTAGTCGGCCTCCAACTGCGCCTGCGGGGGCGGCAGATCAGACCCCAGCGGGTTATAGACCAGGTTGAGCACCAGGTCGCTGCCGGGTTGTCCGTAGCCCGCGGCGTTCAGTTGCCGCAGGCCCGCCAGGCTCTGCTCGAAGATACCCTCGCCGCGCTGGGTGTCCACATGATCCTGGGTGTAGCAAGGCAGGGAGGCCACCACCTCCACCTGGTGGGCCGCCAGATCGTCCTGGCCCGGCTGCTCCAGCACCGTGAGATTGCAACGGTCCATCACATGCACCCCCATCCCCCGCGCCTGCTCCACCAGGTAGTGAAACTGAGGGTTCAACTCCGGCGCGCCGCCAGTAAGGTCGAGGGTGTGAATCCCGGCACCGCGAAGATAATCAAGCACCAGATCGGCAGTGGTGCGATCCATCTTCTCCCGACGATTGGGCCCTGCATTCACATGGCAATGAAAGCAGGTCAGGTTACAGACATAGCCCACGTTGACCTGCAGGGTTTCCAGCCGCCCACGCCGGATGGCCGGGAAGGTGGTGGATTGCGTTTTTTGCAGAATGGCGCTCATGGAATCTCCTTCGTGGCCGGCCCTGCGGCGGTCAAGTCGTGCATTCCTTCCAGTGCCCTGGGAGATGGCGCAGATCATCGGGCTCGTCGATGTCCCACAATGCGGGTTGCTCACTCAGGGACCACCCCAAAGTCAGGCGTGACGATCACGCGCCGCAGCGCACGGTCGAGGCGGTGAGGGAGTCGCACCTCATGGGCGCCGGGCATCAAGGCCTGCCAGCGCGGCGTTGTGGATACTACGGATAGGCAATGAACCTGTCCCCATTGGATACTGGGCCACGATGATCGAGAACGGGAGCCGCGCCATGAATGGCTGGAATCGGCAATGGCTGGTCAGCGGGGTCCTGCTGGCGTTCATCGCGGCCGTGGTGACCCTGGGCGTGCTTTATCGGGATGCTGCGGGTCAAGCACCCAGAAGCCGGCGAGCCAGCACGGACTGCATGTCCCGGCGACCATCGGCGATCAAGTAAATAACGACCCGGTCGCCCAGGACGCGATAGATCACACGGTAGGGTTTGAACCCCGTCTGGCGGTAATCCTTGATGCCCAGCGCCATGAGTTCCTTCGGATAGCTCCCGCGCTCCGGAAACTCGACGAGCCCCTCCACCACCTCCAGCAAGCGGTTGAGCACGTGGTTCGCGTGGTCCGGGCCATCGAACATCGCAGATGTAGTCGTAAATGGACTCCAAGTCCTGCTCTGCGCCTTGCGCAAGCAGCACCGCGTAGCGCGTCGGCCTGTCGGCCATCAGACCGCGATGCGCTTCGCACGCAGACGCGCCACCACATCGCCGACCGGCTTAAGGCGACCGGCCTCGACGTCCTGCTGGCCGAGCGCCAGGATCTTCAGAAGGGCTAAGGTCTCCTGCGTTTCCTCGAAGGAGGCAACGTCCTGCAGCACAGCCTTGGCTTCCCCATTCTGCGTGATGACCAAGGGTTCCCGGTTTTCGGCAAGGTGGGTCAGTACCTCGGCGGCATTGGCCTTGAGGTAGCTGATGGGCTTGACTTGGGATGAGTAGCGCACGGCTCTGCTCCTGAAATAAGGCGATCAGGGTCTGCATTACATGTATCTCACCCATTACGGGCGAGTGGCCGATCTACCGCCCCTTTGCCTGTCACCGTATGAGGGCAAGAACGGGCAAAGGCGCGATCCTTGCGCACTCTGGGACCTGTCAGCCCCGTGCCTTGGCCTCGATCCGGCGCCGGTGCAGCACCGGCTCCGTGTAGCCGTTGGGTTGTTCGCGACCCTTGAAGACCAGATCACAGGCCGCCTGGAAGGCCACCGAGGCATTGAAGTCGGCCGACATGGCGTGATAGGTGGGGTCAGCGGCGTTCTGCTCGTCCACCACCTGGGCCATGCGCTTGAGGGTCTCCACCACCTGGGCCTCACTGCAGATACCGTGGTGCAGCCAGTTGGCGATATGCTGGCTGGAGATGCGCAGGGTGGCCCGGTCCTCCATGAGGCCCACGTCGTTGATGTCGGGCACCTTGGAACAGCCCACACCATGATCGATCCAACGCACCACATAACCCAGAATGCCCTGGGCGTTGTTGTCCAGCTCCTGCTGAATCTCCTCGGCGCTCCAGTGGGGATCGGCCTCCACCGGGATGGTGAGGATATCCTCCAGCCGGGCGCGGCGTTGGCTCGCCAGCTGGGCCTGCACATCCGCCACCTTCACCTGGTGGTAATGCAGGGCGTGCAGCGTGGCCGCCGTGGGCGATGGCACCCAGGCGGTGTTGGCGCCCGATTTGGGATGTCCCACCTTTTGCTTGAGCATGTCGGCCATCAGGTCCGGCATGGCCCACATGCCCTTGCCGATCTGGGCGTGTCCCTTGAGGCCACAGGCCAGACCCACATCCACGTTCCAGTCCTCATAGGCCTGCAACCAGCGGGCGTTCTTCATGGCGGCCTTGCGGATCATGGGGCCGGCTTCCATGGAGGTGTGGATCTCGTCCCCGGTACGATCCAGGAAACCGGTATTGATGAAGACGATGCGCTCCTTTACCTCACGGATACAGGCCTTGAGGTTCAAGGTGGTGCGCCTTTCCTCGTCCATCACCCCCACCTTCAGGGTGTGGCGGGTCATGCCCAGGGCGTCCTCGATGCGGGCGAAGAGTTCATTGGTGAAGGCCACCTCTTCCGGACCATGCATCTTGGGCTTGACGATATACACCGAGCCGCTGCGGGAGTTGCGCATCCCGGTGGTCTTGTTCAGGTCGTGCAGGGCAATCAGGCTGGTGATCATCCCATCCAGGATGCCCTCAGGGACCGGTTGGCCCTCCTTGTCACGCACGGCATCGATGGTCATGAGATGCCCCACGTTGCGCACGAACATGAGCGAGCGACCCTGCATCACCAGGCGACCGCCTTCCGGGGTGGTGTATTCCCGATCCGGGTGCATGGACCGCTCCACACTGCGTCCACCCTTATCGAAGGTGGTGGACAAGTCAGCCTTCATGAGGCCCAGCCAGTTACGGTAGACCTCCACCTTGTCCTCAGCGTCCACCGCAGCCACCGAGTCCTCGCAGTCCATGATGGCGGTCAATGCTGCCTCCATGAGCACATCCTTGATGCCGGCGGAATCGGTCTTGCCGATGGGATGCGCAGCATCGAACTGGATCTCGAAGTGGATGCCGTTGTGCTCCAGGAGCAGCGCCTTGGGGGCCGAGGCCTCACCCTGGTAGCCCCTGAACTGCCCCGGGACCTTCAGGCCGGTCTCGCTGCCGTCGGCGCAGGTGACCCGAAGCACGCCGTCCACCACAGCATAGCCCTTGGAACCGACATGGCTGCCCTGTTGCAGGGGGGCCGCATCATCCAGGAACCGCCGGGCGAACTCCACCACTCTGGCGCCACGCCGCGGGTTGAACTCAGCCCCCCGCTCGCAGCCATCCGCATCGGCAATGGCATCCGTCCCATAGAGGGCATCATACAGGCTGCCCCAACGGGCGTTGGCGGCATTCAGGGCATAGCGGGGATTCATGACCGGCACCACCAACTGCGGTCCGGCCTGACTGGCCACCTCGGGATCCACGTTGGCGGTGCTCACCTGAAAGTCTTCGCCTTCCGGCAGCAAATAGTTGGATTCCCGCAGAAAGTCCTGGTAGGCCTGCATATCCACGGAGCCGGGATGGGCCTTGTGCCAGTCATCAATCACTGCCTGCAAGGCATCGCGCTTTTCCAGCAACTCCCGATTCCTGGGGGCCAGATCATGAACCATCCGGTCCAGGCCACCCCAGAAGGCCTCGGCAGAGACGTTCGTGCCCGGCAGGGCCTCCCGGTTGATGAAATCGTGCAGTTGGGCGGCAACCTGCAACTGACCCGCCGTGACGTACTCGCTCATATGCTGTCCTCTGCTTGCTTAAGGCTGGGGCTTTCAGGGTGACGACTGGATGACCACCAGCGTCCCCTCGGGCATGGTGTCGAACAGTTCTATCACATCCGCATTGGTCATGCGCACGCAGCCCTCCGAGGCGGGCTGACCGATCAGACCTTCCTCGTCGGTGCCATGAATATAAATATAGCGGGAGAAGGAATCGATCCCCTCCCCTCGGTTCACGCCGTCCTCCAGCCCTTCCAGCCAGAGAATGCGGGTAGTGACGAAGTCCCGGGGAGTACGCTCAGGCGCGGTGACAATCGGCGTGATCTGACCCGTGTTCTCGCGGGCCCGGAACACCGTGCCCCTGGGCGCGCCGTCGCCAAACTTGCTGTGGATCCGATGCACGCCCAGTGGGGTGCGCAGGCTGCCATCCTCATTGCCAATGCCAAAGCGGGAGGTGGAAATCGGATATTCCCGCTGAACCTCTCCCTGCCGGATCAGGTAGAGCCGCTGTTCATCAATGCGCACCACGGCGACCGGATCGGCCACGAAGAATTCGGGGAAATCCGACTGCAGTCGCTTGAGGACAGGTTGATACCACGGCGCCATCTCATGCTCCCTATCGAAGGTTTCCACATACCAGCCCGCGCCCGCCATCGGGCCAAAGGCAAGCAGACACAGAGCCAGGATGGCCATGATGCGGAGGCGATTCAACACGGCATCAGGCGTTGTTATACAGATCCAGGTTGGCGTATTCGCGTTCCTTTTTCTTCTTGGCCAGATCATTGCGACGCGCTTCCAGATGGGCCAGGTAATCACGACTGACCTGGGTGACATATTCCCCTGTGAACACCGAACAATCAAAATTTTCCAGACGCGGATTGCCCTTGCGCACGGCGCCCACCAGATCTTCCAGATCCTGATAGATCAGACGGTCGGCGGCCACCGCCTCACAGACCTCGTCCTCGCTGCGCCCATGAGCAATGAGTTCCTGTGCGGCCGGCATGTCGATGCCATACACGTTGGGATACCGTACCGGCGGCGCGGCGGAGGCAAAGTAGACCTTACGGGCCCCGGACTCCCGGGCCATCATGACGATCTCGCGGGAGGTGGTGCCACGCACGATGGAGTCATCCACCAGCAGCACATTCTTGCCCTTGAACTCCAGGCCGATGGCATTGAGTTTCTGGCGTACCGACTTACGTCGCTGGGTCTGACCCGGCATGATGAAGGTGCGGCCGATGTAGCGGTTCTTGATGAAGCCTTCCCGATACTTCACGTTCAGTTCATGGGCCATCTCGATGGCTACGGTGCGCCCGGTGTCCGGTATGGGGATGATCACATCGATGTCGTGGTCCGGCCATTCCCGCAGGATCTTCTTGCCCAGTCGCGTTCCCATGCGCATGCGTGCCCGATGCACGACCACATCGTCGATGACCGAGTCGGGGCGGGCAAAATACACATACTCGAAGATGCAGGGTGAAAGTGTGGCCTGCTCGGCGCAATGACGGGTGTGTACCGTACCATCCATCTCGATGTAGACCGCTTCCCCCGGATCCAGATCTCGCACCAGGTCAAAACCCAGGGTGTCCAGGGCCACGCTTTCCGAGGCCACCATGTATTCGGGTCCTTCCGGGGTTTCCCGCCGCCCGAATACGACCGGACGGATACCATGGGGATCCCTGAAGCCCAGCACCCCCCGACCTGCCACCATGGCCACCACGGCATAGGCCCCCTGGCAGCGACGATGCACGCCTCGCACGGCGTTGAAGATCTCATCCTGAGTCACCGCCAGGCCATCATGACGAATCAGCTCCTGGGCCAGCACGTTCAGCAGGATTTCGGAATCCGACTCGGTATTGATATGGCGTCGATCCTCAAGGAAGAGTTCGCGCTTGAGGTCACTGGCGTTGGTGAGGTTGCCGTTGTGCCCCAGGGTGATGCCGTACGGGGAGTTCACGTAAAATGGCTGGGCCTCGGCAGATGACGCGCTGCCGGCGGTGGGGTAACGCACATGACCAATCCCCATAGTGCCGGTCAGGTTGCGCATATGCTGCTCATGGAAGACATCCCTGACCAAGCCGTTGTCCTTGCGCAAATGCAGGTGGCCTTCCAGGTCACAGGTCACGATGCCGGCCGCATCCTGCCCCCGGTGCTGCAATACCAACAGGGCGTCGTACAGCGCCTGATTGACAGGGCTGCGACCGACGATTCCGACGATTCCGCACATGGGAAGGCCTCTTGAAGATTCAAAAAGAGCGGGGGAACCCGATCCGGGGGTCAATCCCCAAAGGAGAAGTTCTCTGCGATATCCTGGGGCAGGAAGTCACGCATCCACAGCGCGATACGTTCAAATTGGGGTAATAGCTGGCTTTCCTGCCACCAGGGTTCCTGGGGCACGACGGTCAGGCCCGCCATCAGCACCACCACGGCCACGATGGCCACGCCACGCGCCAGGCCGAAAACGGCGCCGATGCTTCGATCCGTGCCGGACAAACCGGTCTTTTTTACCAACTGGCCCGCCAGCATATTCACCACCCCACCCATGATCAGGGTGAGAATGAAGAGGATGGCAAAGGCGATCCCCACCAACAACGTCGGATCTTCGATTCCCAGGGGGAGGTATTCGGATAAAGGTGCCGAGTAGGTCAGCGACACCAGGAAAGCCAGCACCCAGGTGGCCACCGAAATGGCCTCCTTGATGAACCCCCGAAACAGGCTGATCACCGCCGAGATGGCGATGATGGCCACGATAACCAAATCGATCCAGATCATTGTCGTAATGATTGCAGAAGCATGACCGGGATTTTAACAAAGATCGACGGCACGAATGGCCCTTTGCCCGAAAAATAACCCGGTCACGGATGGGTGACAACGATGCCCGCCAGCGCCTGCTCCTGCTGGAGCCGCGTTTTGAGGCCCTGGGCAGCTCGCCGCTCCAGTTCCGGGCCCACCTTCACACGAAAGAGCGATCGCCCTTCCGCCTCAGTGCGTTCCACGAAGGCCGGGAATCCGGCCTGTCTGAGGCGCTCCGTCTCGGCCCGGGCGTTGGATTCCTGACTGAAACTGCCCACCTGCACCACCCAGCCACCGGACACTGGCGTGCTGCCAGGCTGGGGACGGGCTGACGGGCGGGATTCCGTCGTCGATGCCTCCGGCTGCGACGCGGCATTATCCGGCAAGGGACGTGCCTGAGGCTCACGCACCGAGTCGGGCGCCGGGGCCTGAAGCATCCTCGGCGTGGACACCTCGGGTGCCACGGTGCCAGCGCTGCGGGGCGCCGCGGCAGACGGGCGGTCAAACACCGGCTCCGGGGGTATGGCCCGTTTGGCATCCAGACGGGCCTCTCGTCCGGCGCCATCCAGCAGCATGGGCAGGAAGATCACAGCCAGGGCCACCAGCACGGTAGCGCCCAACAGGCGTTGTTTCAGGGGTGCTTCCACGGGTTGGCCATCATCTCACAAGCCCTGGGCCGGCACCCTGTCCTTCAGGCAAGGGAGCCGGCCCGTGGGCGCTGCCGCCAGAAACGGCGTGTTACTGGTTCAGGGCCCGCAACATCCAGGCGGTCTTTTCATGAACCCGCATGCGATCCGACACCAACGCGGCGGTGGATTCGTCGTCGGCCGCTTGCGCCACCTTGAGCACCTCACGGCAGCATTTGACCACCTTCTCGTGACTGTCGGTGAGGATGTCCACCATTTCCCGACCCGCAGGCACGTTCTCCACCTCTTCGATGGAACTCAGGGAGGCCAACTGCTTGTAGGTGCCTGGTGCCACCACATCCAGGGTGCGGATACGCTCGGCAATATCATCCACGGCGGTTGCCAGCTCTGTGTAGTGTTCCTCGAACATCAGATGCAGTTCGCGGAACTGCGGCCCCACCACGTTCCAGTGGAAGTTGTGGGTCTGCAGGTACAGGGTGTAGGAGTCAGCCAGCAGGCGCTTGAGGCCCTCGGCAATGCTGAGTCTGTCCTGTTCGTTGATACCGATATCGATCTTGCTCACTGCGTTGTGCTCCTTCGTTCTGCTTAATGGACGGACAAAATGGGTGAGTCGAGCACCCTCACACCCAAGAGGTATGGGCGATTCAGGCGCTCTTCAAGGTCGTATCGACCCAGGGGAACGGTGCCTGTAGCACTGCGGCCACGGTATGAAAGGACCCGAACACGATAATGCGGTCCGCCGGCCCCGCCTGCAACAGGGCAGCCTGACAGGCCTCCACAACGCTGGACGCGATATGCACCGGGGCCTCACCCTCCAGGTGGGCGGCCAACGCTTCAGGTGCCAAGGCCCGGGGCAGGTCCAGCGCCCCCAGATACCAGGCGTCCATCAGTGGCCTCAAGGGCTCCAGGATCCCCGGAACATCCTTGTCGGCCATGACCGCCATCACCGCCAGGGTGCGACCCTCCACAGGCGCATCCGCCAAGTGTGCCCCCAGGGTACAGGCACCCTGGGGATTGTGGGCCACATCCACCCATACTGCCGGCGCCTGCCGGAGGCACTGATACCGCCCCATCAGTTGCGCCTGGGCGATCCCCTCGCGCACCGCCTGCTCGGTCAGGGGGACCTGATCCTCCAGCAGCAAGGCGGCGGTGAGGGCCGTAGCTGCATTACCACGCTGAATCGAACCGGCCAGGCCCGGTGGCGGCAGCGACGGCAGCGTCATTCCCATACCGTGATAATCCCACACCCCATCGTCGCTCACGGGGCCCACGTGAAAGTCGCTCCCGGCCAGGGCCAGGGGGGTGTTCAGGTTCGCCGCATGCTCCAGCAGGCGAGACGGGGGGTTCATATCACCACAGACCGCCGGCTGTTCGCTACGAAAGATACCTGCCTTCTCAAAACCGATGGCTTCCCTGTCCTCCCCGAGCCAGCTTTGATGATCGATACCCACCGAGGTCACCACGGCCACATGGGCATCCAGGATATTCACCGCATCCAGGCGACCACCCAGCCCCACTTCCAGCAGGATCACATCCATGGCCTGGCGGCGGAAAAGCCACAGGGCAGCGAGGGTGCCAAACTCGAAGTAGCTCAGACTGATCGTATCCCGAGCCCGATCGACGGCAGCAAAGGCCTCGCACAGAAGCCCATCCTCCACGGGAACCCCTGCCAGACGGATGCGCTCGTTGTAGCGCAATAAATGGGGAGAGGTGTAAACGCCCACACGATAACCCGCCGCCCGGTAGATGGCCTCCAGGAACGCCACGGTGGATCCCTTACCATTGGTGCCCCCCACGGTGATCACCGGGGCGGAAGCAGGCCGCAGCCCCATCAGGTCCGCTACGCGCCCTACCCGGTCCAGCCCCAGATCAATGGGACGGATATGAAACCGCTCCTGCCAGTCCAGCCAGTCTGCCAGGCTATCAAAACGCGGCGGGGGTACGTCGGTTTCGCTCATGAACTGGCCGGCCCCTGTCCCGCCTTCTCCGGCTCCAGGGAGGCATCGCCCAGACCCTCGGGGGGTTGCTGAGCCGCCTGCTCTGAAACCGGTTCCTCGTCGAAGGCCTCGGCCTCGGGGAGCGGCTGGCCGGGCCGGTGTGTCAGCAGGCAAAGGAGCGATGACAGACGGTTACGCATCTCACGTCGGTCAATGATCATGTCGATGGCACCGTGTTCCAGCAGGAACTCGGAGCGCTGAAAGCCTTCCGGCAGGGTTTCGCGTACCGTCTGCTTGATCACCCGCGGACCGGCAAAACCGATCAGGGCTCCGGGTTCCGCGGCGTTGATGTCCCCAAGCATGGCCAGACTGGCGGACACACCCCCCATGGTGGGATCCGTCATCACCGAGACGTAGGGCAAACCTGCCGCGCGCAACCGCGCCAGGGCGGCACTGGTCTTGGACATCTGCATCAGCGAAAACAGGGCCTCCTGCATGCGCGCCCCGCCACTGGCCGAAAAACACACCATGGGAATGCCTTGCTCCACAGCGGTGTTCACACCGCGCACAAAGCGCTCGCCCACCACCGAGCCCATGGATCCCCCCATGAAATTGAAGTTGAAGGCCGCGGCCACCACGGGCACGTCCCGTACCGTACCCTGCATGACCACCAGGGCATCCTTCTCGCCCGTGGTCTTCTGGGCCGCCTGGAGACGATCCTTGTAGCGCTTGCTGTCACGGAAGCGCAGCATGTCCACGGGCTCGATCTGGGCACCGATTTCCTCGCGCTCGCCGGCGTCCAGGAAGGTCTCCAGGCGACGTCGCGCATTCATGCGCATGTGGAAGCCACACTTGGGGCAGACATCCAGGCTGCGCTCCACCTCAGGGCGGTACAAGGTCGCCGAACAGCCATCGCAGCGCAGCCAAAGGCCCTCGGGTACGGCACGCTTGTTGGTGGCCTCGGTGCGGATCCGGGAAGGGACGAGTTTTTCAAACCAGCTCATGGGCGTTGGTCATCCTGTTGGATCAATGATCGGCACGGTTGCGTGGCGACCGTGAAGACAATGGCGTGTTCCATCAGGCCTGCTGGGAGGCATCCATGGCCTGGCGCATCTCTCCCAGCAGGCTTGCCACGGCGGCACGACCCGCCGGCAGATCCTGGGTGTTGGCGGCCAGCAACTTGACCAGGGCACTGCCCACCACCACGGCGTCGGCCACACGGGCCACACAGGCAGCGGTGGAGGCATCACTGATACCAAAGCCCACGCCCACCGGCAGATCCGTGTGCTGGCGGATCAAAGAGAGCTTCTCCGCCACTGCGTCCACATCCAGGCTCGCAGCCCCGGTCACCCCCTTGAGGGATACATAGTAGACAAAACCGGAGGCCGCTCCGCAAATGGCTTTGATACGGGCCTCGTGACTGGTGGGCGCCAGCAGAAAGATGGGGTCGATGCCGTTCGCGGACAGGGTCTGCACCAGATCGCCGCCCTCCTCGGGGGGTAGATCCACGGTCAGCAGGCCATCCACGCCGGCCTCGGCCGCCTCTCGGGCAAAGGTCTCATAGCCCATGATTTCCACGGGATTGAGGTAGCCCATCAACACCACCGGCGTGGTGGTATTGTCACGGCGGAACTCACGCACCATGCCGAGCACGCCGCGCAGGCTCACATGGTGCTTCAAGGCCCGCTCGCAAGCCTGCTGGATCACCGGGCCGTCGGCCATGGGATCGGAGAACGGCACTCCCAGCTCGAGGATGTCGGCACCGGCCTCTACCAGCTCATGCATCAGCGGCACGGTGTTGGCAGGCTCCGGATCACCGGCAGTCACGTAAGGGATCAAGGCCTTGCGGCCCTGGGACCTGAGAGATTCGAAACGGGCGGCAATGCGGCTCACAGTTCGATGCCCTCCATGCGGGCCACGGTATTGATGTCCTTGTCACCACGACCGGACAGGTTGACGATGATCCCGCCATCGGCGCGAACCTGGGGCGCCAGCTTGATCACCTGAGCAATGGCATGGCTGGTTTCCAGGGCCGGGATGATGCCCTCGGTGCGCGTCAGGCGGTGGAAGGCAGACAAGGCCTCATCATCCGTGACGGAGACGTATTGCACCCGTCCGACATCCTTGAGCCAGGCATGCTCCGGACCTACACCGGGATAATCCAGACCGGCCGATACCGAATGGGTTTCGGTGATCTGACCGTCGACATCCTCCATCAGGTAGGTGCGATTGCCATGCAGCACGCCCGGTTTGCCAGCACACAGGGGGGCGGAGTGACGACCCGTCTCGATACCGTCTCCCGCCGCCTCGACCCCGTACATGGCCACATCGGTATCATTCAGGAAGGGGTGGAACAGACCGATGGCGTTGGAGCCACCCCCTACGCAGGCCACCAGGGCATCGGGCAGTTCGCCGGTGGCCTCGAGATACTGGGCCCGGGCCTCGCGACCAATCACCGACTGGAAATCCCTCACCATGGCCGGATAGGGGTGCGGACCGGCCACGGTGCCAATGATGTAGAAGGTATTGTCGACGTTGGTCACCCAGTCGCGCATGGCCTCGTTGAGGGCATCCTTGAGGGTGCGTGAACCGGAGGACACGGGCACCACCCTGGCCCCCAGCAGGCGCATGCGATACACGTTGGGCGACTGGCGCTGGATGTCATCAGCGCCCATGTAGACCACGCATTCCAGCCCCAGGCGCGCCGCCACGGTCGCCGTGGCCACACCGTGCTGTCCGGCACCCGTCTCGGCAATGATGCGGGTCTTGCCCATGCGCTTGGCCAGTAGTGCCTGGCCGATGGTGTTGTTCACCTTGTGGGCGCCGGTGTGGTTCAGGTCCTCGCGCTTGAGGTAGACCCGGGCGCCACCCAGTTCACGGGTGAGCCGTTCTGCCAGATACAGGGGGCTTGGGCGACCCACGTATTGAGCCAGATCGCGATCCAGTTCAGCCAGGAACTCCGGGTCCTTGAGATAACGTTGATAGGCCTCCCGGAGTTCTTCCAGGGGCTCCATCAGGGTCTCGGAGACAAACTGGCCACCATAGGGCCCAAAATGCCCACGGGCATCCGGGAAGGCGCGCCAGTCAGGCGTCTGTTGGGGTTTGCTCACGGTCGACACGTCGTACCTCGCTGATGAATCGGATCATGCGTCGGGCATCCTTCACGCCCGGTGACGACTCCACGCCACTGCTCACATCCACGGCCCAGGGACGGGTTTGTCTGACCGCCTCGGCCACGTTGTCCGGATGCAGCCCGCCGGCCAGCACCAATGACCGTTGGGTTCCCGTGGGCCATCGGCCCCAATCGAAAGCCTGCCCGGTGCCACCGGCCTGCCCCGCGCCATGACTGTCCAGCAAAAAACCCTGGGCTCCGACATAACGCCCCATGAAGGCATCCGGCGTCTCGGGCCCGGCCATGGGGACCGCCTTGAGATAGGTGCAGCCAAAGGACTCGCAATAATCCGGCGGTTCGCTGCCATGAAACTGCAGTACATCCAGGGGCACATGGGCCATCACCTGTCGCACCTGTTCGGCATCTGCATCCATGAACAATCCCACTCGCGTCACGAAGGGGGGAACGGCCCGCGCCACAGTCAATGCCCGCGCCGCATCGATGGCCCGAGGGCTGCGATCGTAAAAGACCAGACCGATGGCATCGCAGCCGGCCTGGGCCGCCGCCCGGGCATCCTCGGCGCAGGTAATGCCACAGATCTTGATACGGGTACGCATGACTGCCTGGGTTGCTGAACAGGACCCACAAGGTTACCAGAAATCCTGTCCCGGGATCAGCCGTGGCCACGGAGGGATCGCCTGGGACAGGCATATGACCATGACCGCGCTCAGGCGTACTCAGGGACGATGGCAGGCGGATGCAGGTCGAAGTGATCTTCGTAACCCACCTGCACCAGATAAAGACCATCCGGCGGGGCCGTGACGCTCGCCTGGGAGCGGTCGCGCGCCGCCAGCACCTCAGCGATCCAGTCGGGCGGATACTCTCCTCGACCGATGGCCATCAAGACCCCGGCGATATTGCGCACCATGTGGTGCAGGAAGGCATTGGCACGAATATCCATATGGATGAAATCGCCGCGCCGATGCACCGACACCTCCTGTACCGTGCGTATGGGTGTGCGGGCCTGGCATCCCTTCGCACGAAAACTGGAGAAATCCTGCTCACCCAGCAAGTGCGGCACGGCCTCAGCCATCAGGGCTGCATCCAGAGGTCTGTGAATCCACGTGACCCTTCGGCGCAGGATGGCGGGACGGGTCAGGCGATTGAGAAAGATGTAGCGATAACGACGCCACCGCGCCGAGAAACGGGCATGAAAGTCCGCAGGCATGGGCCGCACCCATTGAAAGCTCAGTTCCGGGGATAAATGGCTGTTACCCCCCAGCAGCCAGGCTCGCGGATCGCGCACCGCCCGGGTGTCGAAATGGATGATCTGCCCCGTGGCGTGTACACCTGCATCCGTGCGTCCGGCACAGGTGACGTGGATGGGCTCGTCCGCCACCCGGGAGAGGGCTTTTTCTACCTGGGCCTGCAGGGTGCGGGCCTCTCTTTGGGTCTGCCAGCCACGAAATCCAGAGCCATCATATTCGATGCCTATGGCCAGGCGCTGCAAGGTCTCAGTCATGGGTCACCGTGGTCAAGAAAAATCAGAGCCATCCGCTCGCATCAAGGTCCGGCGGCCAGCAAGACCAGGGGCAGGATCACCAGAGCCATGCCGAGCCAGTCCCGCCATCCTGGTGCCGCCATGGGGGTCAGATGAATGGGTTCCAGCGGCGCTTGATGCGCCTGGTTGAGCACTCCCTGGAAAAGACCGGCAGCACGCTCGCCCAAACCTTGCAATCGCGCACCCAGACTCCGTGGTGCCCCCTGAACACTGCCCCGTGCCTCCCGGGCCAGCAGTCCGACATGGGGCAGGGCCTCCAGGGTCAGCACCAACCGCACCGCAAATCGCTCTCGCGGAAACCCCAGGAGAGCCAGGGGCCGGGTGAGCCAGAGCAGACCCTTTACCAGCTCATCCCGCCGGGTCGTCTCCAGTAACCAGACCACCGCACCCACGGCCAGTACCAGGACCAAACTGCGCTGCAGCCCCAGCACCAGCCCCTCCCGGCTGGGCAATAGCTCTCCGGCCAGGGGAAGCAGTGGCGTCCCGGGAGTGAACCAGCCAAACACCAGAATGATGGATACAAAAAACCACTTGAGCCGCCCCACCATGGTCACGAAACGGTCAATTCCTTGCCCACCCAGGTACCAAAGACCAAGCGCCACCCAAACACATCCACCGGCCAGTACCGCCGGAACGGCTCGGGCGACGCAGAGGATGAACAGGATAACGCCGAGTATCTTGATGGCTGGATGCATGAATCACAATGAAAAACACCCGCCGGTTGTTCAGTGCCAACCGGCGGGTATTCTCCCAGGGGCTGAAAAGAGGTGCCGGATCGCCGGCGGCTTACTGAATCTGACGCATCAGCTCCTCTGCCTCGCGTCGCTGCCCTTCGTCGCCGTCACTGACCACTTCCTCCAGTGTGGCACGGGCCCCCTCAGCATCACCCATCTCGATGTAGGCTCGGGCCAGATCCAGCTTGGTGCTGATCTCGTCGCCCAGGCTGAAGTCTTCATCCTCGGCACTGCCCAGTTCATCCATGGTGCGAGCAGCATCATCCGCATCAAAGGTGTCATCCAGATCGAAATTCAGGTCGTCGGCATCCAGTTGCAGGGGCGAGTCCTGGTCATCCGTACCATCGGTCGTTGAATGCCCGACATCACCGTCCCGCGCCTGGGGTTCATCCAGCTCCGGGAAGGGCTCATCCATCTGCAGCGTGGCAGTATCATCCGCCACACCGGACGGCGGCCGCTTCGGCTCATCAGCCCCGGTATCCGCTCCCTGGTCCAACCCCGCCCCGGGCACACCTTCACCCAGGTCCTTGGCCCACTCCTCGTCCAGGAAGCCACTGTCGTCCAGGTCAAACTCCAGCGTGGCATCATCGGCATCCGAGCCCGAGGTGCGAGCAGGGACTTCAGGCGTGTCCGGGGTGGGCGAGGCCGTCCGTGACGGAGGCGGCACCCGAGTGGGCGCCTCGTCTGAAACCTCCTTGCTGGCACCGGTGGGCGCATCCCCCCCAATGTCCTCGGGAAGATCCAGATCCAGATCCCCGATACCGGAGACTTGCGTGTAATCCCCAGCGTCCTCCCCGTCTCCCAGACCCATATCGTCCAGGTCATCGCGAATCTCGAAGTCCACTTCGGAGAGCGACCCTTCCAGCTCCGCGGTATCCAGGTCGAAGTCACTGGTATCGGGGCGCTCGGGGGCGGCCTGGCCCGACGTGGCCACACCGCGGAACAAGGGATTGTCAGGGCTGATCTCCTGCCCCATGAGCACCACGCGATCCCATAGCTTGCTGGGACGTTCACCCAGGGACTGGCGCATGTCCGCCGCCACCCCCTCAAAGGCTTCCCGATTCTTGCCGGCGAAATAGGCCTCGGCCAGCTTGAAACGATAATCCAGGCGGTCCGGATCCTGTTTCACGGCATTCTCCAGCAGGTCTTCCGCCTGCTGGTAGAGCCCGTAGGCCAGATACACATCCGCCTCGGCCACCGTATCATCGTTTGAGACCTCATCCCGATGGCGTGGCCCTCCATCATCCACTGCTTCAGCGGTGGCGCCACCGGGAACGGTGAATTCCATGGTATCCGTCAGTTCAGCAGCATCCCCCATGGGCCTCTTCGGCGAAGGCAACTGGGTCTCCATGGTGTCCATCATTGCCGTGGACATATCCTCACCGGAGTCCGGCTCAACACCGAAGGCAGGACGCCCCTGACCGGCTTCATCCCGGGCCGTGCCAGTGGCGCCCGCCGCCGCAGCGCCACCCGCTGCCGCAGCAGCCAGCCCCTGACCCGATGCGCCCGCTTCGCCCTTGAGGGTGGCATCCGCCACCGGGGCAGCGGCCTCTTCGCCATCGTCCTGGTCACGCAAGCGACGAATCATCAACCAGAGCAGGGCGAGAATCAGCAAGAGGCCAAAGCCCGCCCCCATGAGCAGCGCCGGGTTATTCAACAACTGGGTCAGCGCGGTGGGCCGCGGTTCCGATTCAGCGGGTGCAGGGGGCGCCGGGGTGGCCTCGGGCGCTGGGCTCACATCCGGAACTGAATCCGACGGAGGCACCACCGACTCGGGAGCTGTTGGCAGGGGCTGGGTGGGCAAGGCCGGAGGCAGGTAGTCCGGCTCGCGACCCTCCATACGGGCCAGTTGATTCTGCAGGTTCGCCAACTGCTGATTGGTGAGGGTCAGCAGGCGGGTCTGCCTTTCCAGCAAGCCTTCCAGTTCCTCTACCCGGTTACGCAGCTCATCCGCCTCCTGGCGGCGGGACTCGGTGGTTTCCCGCAACAGGGCCAGTTCCTGCTGCAGGCGTTGGGCCTCATCATCGGTGGCGACATCGCCCACGATCTCCAGGCGGGCATCATCCCCCGCCGATGCGTCCGGCGCCGGTTCCGCGGAGGTTTCGGGAGTCGCCTCACCGGATGGCGACGCGGGCTCATCGGTGACAGCCACCTGGGGTTCAGGCTGTTCGGTGGCTCGCTCCCGGTATTCCCTCCATAGCCGGTTCTGGCGCATCACCTCCTGACGCGCTTCGCCAGGCGCCAGGCGAGTGATTTCATCACGCTCCGGCACGCGCAGCACCTGGCCGCTGCGCAGGTTATTGATATTGTTCTCCTCGAAGGCCTCGGGGTTGGCCCTGAGCAGGGCCAGCATCATCTGTTCGACGCTCACAGCTGTATTGGGACGCAGCCGCTCCCCCAGTTGCCACAGGGTGTCGCCCCGACTGACCCGATAAGTGGAGGGGCCGGTATCGCGGGGCGCTTCGGCGCGCGTCACGCCCGGTGGCGAAGTTTCGCGCCCGGGGGCCGGTGCCGAGGGGGCCGGGGTGGGCTGGCGCGTCTGTTCAAAGCGCGTGGGCGGATCCAGGAGGATAGTGTATTCGCGCACCAGGCGGCCGCTGGGCCAGCTGGCCTCAATAAGGAAGTTGAGGAAGGGTTCGCGGATGGGGTTGCGGGAGGTCACCCGGATGACATGGCGACCGTCACGGGTCGTCATCGGCTCGAAATCGAGTTCGGTCAGCCGGTGGTCACGGTCGATGCCCATGCGCGTGAACAGTGCGTCGGGGGCCAGTCGCACCACCAGATCGTCCACCTCGCCCGGCTCCACCGAGACCAGTTCGATCTCCGCCCGGAGGGGTTGGTTGAGCGCGGATCGGGGCTCGATTTCCCCCAGCCCCAGTCCCAGGCTCGCCCCCGGAACGATCAGGGCCCATACGGCGGTTCCCAAAGCCACTCTGCGCACAGCATCATCCCCTCTTTAACACGACCGGGGACCGTCCTGTTCATCCGGCCCGGCCGCCGTTCCCCCGGTTGAGCCTCCACGTGCAGCGGCCCGGGCGCTGCACCCGGTCCGCTGACTCAGGACAGGCTCGCGTTATAGGTAATCTTTTATCAAAACTTCGGCGATTTGGATACTGTTGAGGGCGGCACCCTTGCGCACGTTATCCGCAACCACCCACATATTCAGACCCCTGGGATGGGAGATATCCTCGCGGATGCGGCCCACAAAGACCGGATCCCGATTGGCCCCCTCGGTGACCGCGGTGGGGTAACCGCCATCGGCACGCTCGTCCAGCACTTCCACGCCCGGCGCGTTTGCCAGCAGTTCGCGCGCCTTCTCGGCACTGATCTTGTCCCGGGTCTCGATATGCACGGCCTCGGAATGACCGTAGAACACCGGCACACGCACGGTGGTGGGATTCACCTGAATCGAGTCGTCCTCGAAGATCTTGCGGGTCTCCCAGACCATCTTCATCTCTTCCTTGGTGTAGCCATTCTCCAGGAAGACATCGATGTGCGGCAGGCAATTGAAGGCGATCTGCTTGGGATACACCTGGCATTCCACCGGTTGGCCGTTGAGCAGGCGTGCCGACTGACCGGCCAGTTCCTCGATGGCCTCCTTGCCGGTGCCTGACACCGCCTGGTAAGTGGCCACGTTGATGCGCTCGATACCCACGGCGTCGTGCAGGGGCTTGAGCGCCACCAGCATCTGAATGGTGGAGCAATTGGGGTTGGCGATGATGCCCCGATGGGTGTGCTGGGCCACGGCATGAGGGTTCACCTCCGGCACCACCAGCGGAATATCGTCGTCATAGCGGAACTGAGAGGTGTTGTCGATCACCACACAGCCGGCCGCAGCCGCCTTGGGCGCATATTCCTTGGAGACGGAGGCGCCGGGCGAGAACAGACCGATCTGCACCTTGGAGAAATCGAACTCGGCCAGGTCCTGCACCACCAGTTGACGGTCACCGAAACTTACCCGGGAACCAGCAGAACGGCTGCTGGCCACCGCATACACCTGCCCGACGGGGAAATTCCGTTCGGCCAGGATGGACAGCATGGTCTCGCCAACGGCGCCAGTCGCGCCGACAACGGCCACATCATAGGTTTTGCTCATCTTTGTAAATCCTTGGATCAAATACTGATTGATGGGTGCGTGGGTGACAAGGGATCAGTCGGACAGGGCGGCCACCACCGCCTGCCCCATCGTCTGGGTGTCCACCTTGTCGCAACCTTGAGTCCAGATATCCGGCGTGCGCAGGCCATCATCCAGCACCCGACCCACAGCCGCCTCGACACGGGCTGCCTGGACCTCTTCACTGAGACTGTAGCGCAGCATCATGGCCACCGACAGCAGCGTAGCCAGCGGATTGGCCAGGCCCTGCCCGGCAATATCGGGAGCCGAGCCATGAATGGGCTCGTACAGACCCTTTCCATGGGCATCCAGGGAGGCGGAAGGCAGCATGCCGATGGAGCCGGTGAGCATGGCGGCCGCGTCGGAGAGGATGTCGCCGAACATGTTCTCGGTGACGATCACGTCGAACTGCTTGGGCGCGCGCACCAACTGCATGGCGGCATTGTCCACATACATGTGGGACAGCGCCACATCCGGGTAATCCTTGGCCACCCGCTCCACCACTTCGCGCCACAGTTGTGAGACCTCCAGCACATTGGCCTTGTCCACGGAACACAGGCGCCGATCCCGCTTCATGGCGATATCAAAGCCACTGCGGGCGATGCGTTCAATCTCCGGCTCGGAATAGATGATGGTGTTATAGCCTTGGCGCACGCCATCCTCGCGGGTATCGATGCCCCGAGGCTTGCCAAAATAGGCTCCACCGGTGAGTTCCCGCAGGATCATGATGTCCAGGCCACCGACAATCTCCGGCTTGAGGGCGGAGGCCGAAGCCAATTGCGGGTAGAGGATGGCCGGGCGCAGGTTGGAGAAGAGTTCCAGCTGTGCACGGATGGCCAACAGGCCGCGCTCAGGGCGCTTCTCCCAGGGCAGTTCGTCATAGCGAGGGCCACCCACGGCACCCAGCAGCAATCCATCGGCCTCACGGGCCAGCTTCAGGGTCTGTTCCGGCAGGGGCTCACCGGCAGCATCGTAGCCGGCGCCACCAATGGGGGCCTTTTCCAGCTCGGCATCCAGACCGAAGCGCTCGCGCAGGGCGTTGAGCAGGCGGGTCGCCTCGGTAACGATCTCGGGGCCGATGCCATCACCGGGCATGACAAGGATTTTATGGGTCATGGGATACTCGGAATTACAACAGGAGTTGATTGAACACTGGGCCAGCCGGAGCCGCCCTCCAGGGCAGGCGGCCCCTCGACGTGCGTGAATCGTTTATCAGGCCGGAAACAACCAGGGCGCCTCGGCACCGCGCTTTTGTTCGTAGGCCCGGATGTCATCGGCATGTTGCAGGGTGAGACCGATATCATCCAGCCCATTGAGCAGACAATGGCGCCGGAAGGGATCCACCTGAAAGGAGAAGCGCTCACCCGAAGGGGTCTCCACGGTCTGGGCCTCCAGGTCCACGGTCAACTGATAGCCGGGCTCGGCCAGCACCTCATTGAAGAGTTGATCGACGATGGCCTCGTCCAGCACCAGCGGCAGGAGTCCGTTCTTGAAACTGTTGCTGAAGAAGATATCCGCATAGCTCGGGGCGATCACGGCCCGAAAACCATAATCGGTCAAGGCCCACACCGCGTGCTCGCGGGAGGAACCGCAGCCGAAATTCTTGCGGGCCAGGAGCACCTGTGCGCCCTGATAGCGGGGATCGTTCAGCACGAAGTCCGGGTTCTGGCGACGCTGACTGTGATCCATCCCCGGCTCGCCCGGGTCGAGATAACGCCAGTCATCGAACAGCGTGGGACCAAAGCCCGTGCGCTTGACGGATTTCAGATACTGCTTGGGGATGATGGCGTCGGTGTCCACATTGGAGCGGTCCAGCGGCGCCACCTTGGCGGTCAGTCTTTGAAATTTTTCCATGGGGTCACCTCATTCAGTTCATGTCGCGGACATCGACGAAATGCCCGGCCACCGCAGCGGCGGCCGCCATGGCGGGGCTCACCAGGTGGGTGCGCCCACCCAGGCCCTGGCGACCCTCGAAATTGCGATTGGAGGTGGAGGCGCAACGTTCACCGGGCTCCAGGCGGTCGGCGTTCATGGCCAGACACATGGAGCAACCCGGGTCGCGCCATTCGAAGCCGGCCTCCAGGAACACCTTGTCCAGGCCTTCCTGTTCCGCCTGCTGCTTCACCAGGCCCGAGCCCGGCACCACCATGGCCAGTTTGACGTTCTCGGCCACCCGACGCCCCTTGACCACCTGGGCTGCAGCGCGGATGTCTTCCAGACGACCGTTGGTGCAGGAACCGATGAACACCTTGTCCACCTGGATATCGGTCACGGGCATGCCGGCCTGCAGGCCCATGTATTCCAGCGCCCGTTCCATGCCCCGGGTCTTGACTGCGTCGCCGGCCAGGGCCGGGTCGGGCACCCGACCGCCGATCGGGGCCACCATCTCCGGAGAGGTCCCCCAGCTCACCTGGGGCTGGATGCCGGCGGCATCGATGTGCACCACGTGGTCAAACTTCGCATCCGGATCGGATTTCAGCTCCCGCCAGGCAGCCACGGCCTGCTCCCAGTGTTCGCCACGGGGGGCATAGGGGCGATCCTTCACATAATCGATGGTGGTCTGGTCCACGGCCACCATGCCGGCCCGGGCTCCCGCCTCAATGGCCATGTTGCATACGGTCATGCGCCCCTCCATGGACAGATCACGAATGGCTTCGCCACCAAACTCGATGGCGCAACCCGTGCCACCGGCAGTACCGATCTCGCCGATGATGGCCAGCACGATGTCCTTGGCGGTGACACCGGGCCCCACCTTGCCGTCCACGGAGACCAGCATGTTCTTCATCTTCTTCTGCAGCAGACACTGGGTGGCCAGCACGTGCTCCACTTCCGAGGTGCCGATACCCACGGACAGGGCCCCGAAGGCCCCATGGGTAGAAGTATGGGAGTCACCGCAAACCACGGTCATGCCGGGCAATGTGGCGCCCTGCTCCGGACCAATCACATGCACGATGCCCTGACGCACGTCGCTCATGGGGAAGAAGGTGATGCCCAGGCTTGTGACGTTGTCCTGAAGCGTTTCCACCTGGATGCGGGAGACGGGATCGGCGATGCCCCGGTCCCGGTCCGTGGTGGGCACATTGTGATCCGGCACGGCCAGCACCGTATTGGTGCGCCAGGGCTGACGTCCAGCCAGACGCAGGCCTTCGAAGGCCTGGGGCGACGTCACCTCATGTACCAGATGCCGGTCGATGTAAAGCAGAGCCGTGTCATCGTCCTCGCGGCGTACCACGTGGGCATCCCAGAGTTTGTCGTAGAGTGTCTTTCCGGTCATGAATGAATACCTCGATTGCCTCTGGCAAGGGGACAGAGGCCGGGATTGAATAATCGCTGCCTTATCTTATCAGACCACGGCTAAAACCCGTTCGTCCGGGAGGTGGGGGATGATATCAGTGCAGACTGGCGCGAGCCGCTTCCCAGCAGGGCTGCCACAAACCCCGTGGTTGCCAGTCCCGAGGCCATCACATACACCCACAAGGGACCCAGGCCATCCCAGATGTAACCACTGGCCAGGGCTCCCATGGCGCCTCCCAGACCAAAGCTGAGGGAGGAATACAGGGCCTGACCCCGACCCTGCTGACGCCCGACGAAGAACTGGTGGATCAGTGAGATGGCTGCCGCGTGGTACAGGCCATAGCTGGCCGCGTGCATGCATTGAATGACCACCAGCAGCGGCAGGCTGTCCACGAAACCCGCCAACAGCCCCCAGCGCACCGCGGTAATCAGCAGAGCCAGAGCGAGCAGACGCCAGGCGCCAAAACGCGGCAGCCAGCGATGCATCATCAGGAATACACCCACCTCCGCCAGCACCCCAAGTGCCCAGAGATAACCGGCCACCGTGCGGGTGTAGCCATGCTCCTCCAGATACAGGGTAAAGAACGCATAATAGGGGCCGTGACTGGCCTGCATCATGAAACAGGCCACCAAAAGCAGGATCACCGCCGGGATCTTCAGGGTGGTCCACAGGGTTTCCGGCTCGGGCCCGGAATGGTCTACCCCCCCATCTCGCACCCGCAGGGTGCTGAGCCACAGGGCGCCCAGCAGTGTCAGAACGATCCAGGGCAACCAGGACACACCCACAGTCTCGAATACCGCCCCCAGGCTGCCTACGGAGAGCACGAAGCCGATGGAACCCCAGAGCCGGATGCGGCTGTAGGCGTGGGTGCTCTTGCCCAGGTGATTCATGGTGGTGGCTTCGAACTGGGGCAGCGCGGCGTTCCAGAAGAAGCTGAACAGGGCCATGGTGACCGCCACCCACCAGTAGCCGGAGTGAAACAGCAAACCGGCAAAGCAGATCATGGCCATACCGGCAGCAATGCGCACCACCAGCGTGCGTTTGCCGGTGTGGTCCGCCAGCCAGCCCCAGACATTGGGGGCGATGATCTTGGTGGCCAGGATGATGGCCATGAGTTCGCCGATCTGCCCAGCGCCAAAGCCCTGCTCCTTCAGGTACAGGCCCCAGTAGGGCATGAAGGCGCCGATGCTGGCGAAATAGAAAAAATAGAAGCTGGAGAGTTTCCAGTACGAAGCAGGCATGGTGTTTCCGGAATCAAGGCGGTTGGGGCGAGGGCGGCGAACAGGGCGTCGTGCCCGCCGCTCCCCTCATCCCCGGCCCTTCTCCCCTGAGGGGAGAAGGGAGGTCGCTGTTGATCAGAGGGGGCAACTGGAACCCCTAACGCCCCCCCACCTGCCCCCGATGCCGCAGCGCATGATCCATCAGCACGATAGCCAGCATGGCCTCGGCGATGGGGGTGGCGCGGATGCCCACGCAGGGATCGTGGCGCCCGGTGGTGATCACCTCCACTGGCTCGCCATGCACATCCAGGGATCGTCCCGGCAAGCGGATGCTCGAGGTGGGCTTCAAGGCCATGCTCACGCGGATGTCCTGACCCGAGGAGATCCCGCCCAGCACACCGCCGGCATGGTTGGAGACAAATCCTTCCGAGGTCATCTCATCCCGGTGTTCGGTGCCTTTTTGCTCCACACAGGCAAAACCATCACCCACCTCCACCGCCTTGACCGCATTGATGCCCATCATGGCATGGGCAATGTCCGCGTCCAGACGGTCGAACACGGGCTCGCCCCAACCGGCTGGCAGCCCCGAGGCCTCCACGTTGATGCGGGCACCGATGGAATCCCCCTCCTTGCGAAGGGCATCCATATAGGCCTCCAGCTCCGGCACCTTGGCGGCATCGGGACAGAAGAAGGGGTTGGTGTCCACCACGGACCAGTCCACGGTCTCGATACGGATCGGCCCCAGCTGCGCCAGATAACCCCGCACCTGCACCCCGAAGTGCTCACGCAGATACTTCTTGGCAATGCCACCGGCGGCCACCCGCATGGCGGTCTCCCGGGCCGAACTGCGACCCCCGCCCCGGTAATCCCGCAGGCCATATTTCTTGAAGTAGGTGTAATCCGCATGACCGGGCCGGAAGCGCTCGGCGATCTCCGAATAGTCCTTGGAGCGCTGGTCTGCGTTCTCGATCAAAAGCCCAATCGGCGTCCCGGTGGTCACACCCTCAAAGATGCCGGAGAGGATCTTCACCTGATCCGGCTCCCTGCGCTGGGTGGTATGCCGGGAAGTCCCCGGACGACGCCGATCCAGGTCCCCCTGCAGATCGGCCTCGCTCAATGACAAACCGGGCGGACAGCCATCGACGACACAACCGATGGCAGGGCCGTGGCTCTCGCCAAAGCTGGTCACAGTAAACAGCTTGCCTATGGTGTTTCCGGACATGGATGCTCGGGCCCCGTGGGATGGACCCTCCCCCGCCAGGCGGGAGAGGGTTTGGGGTAAGGGCAGAGGGGCGGCGGGATCAGATCACGCGGGAGAAGCGCTGTTCCGTGGCCTCACGCAGATAACGGTCAAAGGTCATGCAGATGTTACGGATCAGCAGACGACCGGCGGGCTGCACGGTGATGGCGCTGCCGGAGATCTTGATCAGACCATCATCTTCCATGCCCTTGAGCTCCTTGAGTTCACGGGCGAAGTAATCCCTGAACTTGATGCCGTGCACCTTTTCCACGTCCTCGAAGGCCAGTTCGAAGTGGCAGATCAGACGGGTGATCACATCGCGGCGCAGCACATCGTCGGCGTCCAGCTCCACCCCGCGGAAGACGGCCAGCCTGCCCTCATCGATGCACTGGAAGTACTTTTCCAGGTCATGATGGTTCTGGCTGTAGCTGTTACCCACCACGCCCACACTGGTGGAACCCAGGCCCACCAGGTCACAGTTGGAGTGGGTGGAATACCCCTGGAAGTTACGGTAGAGGGTGTGGTCCCGCTGGGCCACCGCCAGTTCATCGTCAGGCTTGGCGAAGTGGTCCATACCGATGTACACGTAACCGGCCTCCGTGAGTTGCTGGATGGTCTGCTGCAGCATGGCCAGCTTCTCCCCGGGACTGGGCAGAGCTTCCTCATCGATGCGGCGCTGGGGCTTGAAGCGATCCGGCAGATGGGCATAGTTGAACACCGAGATCCGGGCCGGATCCACCTTGATGATCTTGTCGATGGTATCGCCGAAGGTCTTGCGATCCTGATGGGGCAGGCCGTAGATCAGGTCCACGCTGGTGGAACGGAAGCCCAGGCTTCTGGCCTCTTCCAGCACGCCCAGCACCAGCGACTCGCTCTGCACGCGGTTCACGGACTTTTGCACTCGCTCGTCAAAGTCCTGCACACCCAGACTGATGCGGTTGAAGCCCAGCTTGCGCAGCAGGCCCAGGGTGCTGTCGTCCACTTCCCGCGGGTCGATCTCGATGGAGTACTCGCCGGTGTCGTCATCCAGCAAACCAAAGTGCTCGGCCGTCTTGCCCATGAGTTCGGTCATCTCGTCGTGGGAGATGAAGGTGGGCGTGCCACCACCCCAGTGCAGCTGGGTCACCGGCCGGGACTTGTCGAACAGCGCCCCCTGCATGGCCATTTCCTTGTACAGACGATCCAGATAGGGCTTGGCCTTGGTGCGATCCTTGGTGACCACCTTGTTGCAGGCGCAGTAGAAGCACACCGTATCGCAGAAGGGGATGTGGAAGTACAGCGACAGCGGTCGCCCGCTGGCATTGGTTTCCTTGGCCATCTCCGCGTAGCGCTCCGCCCCGAAGCCTTCGTGGAACTGTACCGCCGTGGGATAGGACGTGTAGCGGGGACCCGCCGTGTTATAACGGTTGATCAGGTCCAGATCGAAATCGATGGTCTGCGACAAGCTCATGGCGGCTAGGTACCCGGGGATAGAGTGTTGATCATGTATTGTAACCGTTCATCATAAACATGCCGAACTCGATTGGCACGCCCAACCGGTCATTTGCGTGACTTGTGCCATGTGGGAGCCATGCGGGATCCACTGGTGCACCCCGCCGGACAGGCCTCACCTCAGAGCGACTGCACCTGCTCGGCAGTGAGCAGGAAGACCCCCTGCCCCCCGTGCTCGAACTCCAGCCAGGTGAACGGCACATCCGGCAGGCGGGCCTCCAGGGCCGGGGCGCTATTCCCCACCTCCACCACCAGGATGCCACCGGCATTCAGGTGCCGACCGGCGTCTTTCAGGATACGCAGCGTGGCTTCCAGGCCATCGGGACCGGACGAAAGTCCCAGTTCCGGTTCATGGCGAAATTCCGGGGTCAGCGCCGCCATGTCAGCAGCGTCCACATAGGGCGGATTACTCACGATGATGTCGTAACACCGCGACCCAAGCCCCGCCATCAGGTCCGACTCCAGGGCCTCCACGCGATCCTCGAGCCCATGCAGCCGGATATTCTCCCGGGCCACGGCCAGGGCATCCGGGGACACATCACTCAGATCCACCCGGGCATCCGGGAACACATGGGCGCAGGCGATGCCAATGCAGCCGCTGCCGGTGCACAGGTCCAGCACCCGCCCCACCCGGCCGGGGTCGACCCAGGGCGCAAACCCCTGACCGATCAGCTCTGCCAGGGGCGAACGCGGTACCAGCACCCGCTCGTCCACCTTGAATTCCATCCCCATGAAAAAGGCCCGGCCGGTGAGGTAGGCAGCCGGCTTGCGGGTCTCCACCCGCTGGTGCAACAGAGCTGCCACCTGGCGACGTTCCTCCCGGGTAAGGCGACAATCCAGCCAGGCACCCGAGAGGTCATGGGGGAGATGCAGGGCGTGGAAGACCAGCCAGGCGGCCTCGTCCAGGGCATTGTCGGTGCCATGACCGAAGGTGAGACCGGCGGCCGTGAACCGGCTCATGCCGAAGCGGATGTAATCACGCACCGTGACCAGGTCGTCGGTGTCAAAGGAGATGTCCATGAGATTCATGCGGGTGATGGAGGGCTGTGGGATAATACTCCCATGAGCGATCAAGAGGCCAACTGGCAGGACTGGCTCAAAGCCCTGCCCCTGTATCTGCTGCCCCACCACGCCCTCTCGCGGGGGGTGTACCGATTATCACGCTGGGAGACCCGCCTGAAGGACCCGGTGGCACGCTGGTTCATTCGTCAATACGGGCTCAACATGGCCGAGGCCCTGGATCCGGAGCCCGCCCACTACGCCAGTTTCAATGCCCTGTTCACCCGGGCCCTGCATCCTGACGCCCGCCCCCTGGACACGCATCCGGATGCCCTGCTCAGCCCTGCGGATAGCCGTGTCAGCCAGTTTGGCCGCCTGCGCGACGGGCGCATGATCCAGGCCAAGGGACATGACTATTCGGCTCAGGAACTCCTGGGAGGCTGCCCGGAGCGAGCGGCGCCGTTCATGAATGGGAATTTCATCACCCAGTACCTGTCCCCCAGCGACTATCACCGGGTACACATGCCCTGGGATGGCGTGCTTCGGGAAACCGTCTACGTGCCCGGCCGGCTGTTCTCGGTGGCCCCCTTCACCACCCGCACCATTCCGCGGCTGTTCGCCCGCAACGAGCGCCTGGTCTGCCTCTTCGACACCGACATGGGCCCCTTGGCCATGGTGCTGGTGGGGGCCATCAATGTGGCCTCCATCGAGACTGTCTGGTCCGGTGAGGTCACGCCCCGCCTACCACGGAAGCTGGAAGTGAAGGACCACCGATCCGAAACGGTGAGTCTGTCCCGGGGCGATGAGATGGGCCGTTTCAACCTGGGCTCAACTGTCATCCTGCTGCTGCCGGAGGGCGCCGTCGAGTGGTCTGATGAACTGACCGGTGGACGCAAGCTGAAGATGGGTGAGGCCCTGGGCTGGATGAAGCCAGTGGGCATGCAGTCGAATCCCTAGGCCCGCTCCCAGTCGAAGGCGAGCACATCGCGGAGAGTCTCCACGCCAAACAGACACATCGCCAGACGATCCACCCCCAGGGCCACACCGGCACAGTCCGGCAAACCGGCCTCCAGGGCCTCGATCAGCCGCTCATCCAGCGGCACCGGTGACAGGCCCTGCTGCGCCCGACGATCCCGATCCGCCTGGAAACGGCGACGCTGCTCCGCCGCATCCCCCAGTTCGTGAAAGCCGTTGGCCAGCTCCATGGCCCCCCAATACACCTCAAAACGCTCGGCCAAGGGGGGCTCTCCGGGGCGCACCCGCGCCAGGGCCGCCTGACTGGCCGGATAGTCGTGAACAAGGGTCAGGGTGTTCGCCGGAAAGGCCTCACAGACCACCATGGACATCAGCAGATCCAGCCAGCCATCCCGATCCAGGCTGCCCTGCACATCCAGCCCCAGGGACCGGGCGCGGCGGGATAATTCCATCTCCCCCGCCTGGAACGGATCCACGCCAGCGTGGCGGAGCATGGCCTCGCGGTAGGTCAGCACCTGCGCGGGGGCCGCGAGCCGGTCGCCGGCCACCTGGCGGATCAGGGCTTCCACCTCGGCCATCAGCGCATGATGGTCAAAGCCTACCCGGTACCACTCCAGCAGGGTGAATTCCGGGTTGTGACGGCGCCCTGCCTCCTCCCCCCGGAACACACGGGCGATCTGGTAGATATCCCCGCTTCCCGCCGCCAGCAGCCGTTTCATGGGAAATTCGGGAGAGCTATGGAGCCAGCGCCGGCCGCCCCCCATAGGTACCGAGAGGCTCTGGATGGCAGGGTCGGTGGCGCCGGCGGTGGACAGGTACGGGGTTTCCACCTCCAGCACCCCACGGCAGGCGAAGAAGGCGCGGATGTCTGCCAGCAGACGTGCCCGTTGGCGTAACCGCTCCAGCGCGGCAGCCGGCGCCCAGGTCATGCCCGCGACACGTACTCGCCGCTACGGGTATCCACGCGGATCACATCGCCCTCGTTGACGAACAAAGGCACCTTGACCACCGCGCCGGTCTCCAGGGTGGCCGGCTTGGTGCCGCCGGTGGCGGTATCGCCGCGGATGCCCGGGTCGCACTGGGTAATGGTGAGTTCCACGAAGTTGGGCGGTGCCACCGACAACGGGGAATTGTTCCACAGGGTCACCACACAGGTGTCCTGTTCCTTGAGCCACTTCATGGCATCCGCCACGGCGGTCTCCCCAGCAGCGTACTGCTCGAAGTTATCGGGCACCATGAAATGCCAGAACTCGCCATCGTTATAGAGGTACTGCATCTCCGTGTCCATGACGTCGGCGGCTTCCACCGACTCGCCGGACTTGAAGGTCTTGTCCAGTACCCGGCCGGTCTTGAGATTGCGGATCTTTACGCGGCTGAAGGCCTGCCCCTTGCCAGGCTTGACGAACTCGTTCTCCACGATGGTACAGGGGTCGCCGTCCATCAGGATCTTGAGCCCGCTCTTGAATTCATTGGTGCTGTAGGTTGCCATACTCGAAGCTCTCCGGGTCGAGCCCCTCGGGCTCGCATTGGGGTAAGGGAAAACCGTGGATGCCGGACGCATCCGGGGCGAAACTGGCACCGGGCCCGGGAAACGCGGCAAAATGGCCGACTGTCCCGTGTCCGCCCCCTGGGTAAAGCCGCCAATGATAACGCGATTGACTGCCGACCGTCAGGCTTGCGCCTGGCAGACGGCACTGGCCCAAGCCATCACCGATCCCGAGGTTTTGATCCGACGCCTGGACCTGGATGCAGGATTGCTGCCCACGGCCCGGATGACGGCGCAGCAGTTTCGCCTGAAGGTGCCGGAGAGCTACGTGGCCCGCATGCAGTCGGGCAACCCGAACGACCCCCTGCTGCGCCAGGTATTGCCCATGGGAAACGAGCTTCAGCAAGCGCCCGGGTTCGTGAAAGACCCGGTGGGGGACCTTGATGCCATGGCCGCCCCGGGCGTCATCCAGAAATACGCGGGCCGGGCCTTGCTGATCGCCACCGGGGCCTGCGCCATTCACTGCCGTTACTGCTTTCGCCGCCATTACCCCTATGGGCAGGCCTCGGCCGGGCGCAACCACTGGCCACACACACTGGCCTGGCTGCGCGCGCGGCCGGACATCCATGAGGTCATTCTCAGCGGCGGCGACCCGCTGATGCTGACCGACGGGGAACTGGCGGCCATGGCAAGGGATCTTGCCCGAATCAACCACCTGCGCACCCTGCGGCTGCACACCCGGCTACCGGTGATCCTTCCCGAACGCATTGGCGCGGATCTCATTCAATGGATTGCTGATACCCGTCTGCGAGTGGTGATGGTGATCCACGCCAACCACGCCCAGGAACTCGACCCGTCCACCCGTAACGCCTTCGCGGCCCTGGCTCAGGCCGGTGTGCGAATTTTCAATCAGGCCGTTCTCTTGCGTGGCGTCAATGACAACGTCGCTGCCCTGCGTGATCTTGGCGAGGCCCTGTTCGACTCGGGCGTGCAGCCTTATTACCTGCACCTGCTGGACCCGGTGTGCGGGGCCACGCATTTCGCGGTGGAAGATGTCGTTGCCGTTGAACTCATGCAGGCATTGGCGGCCGATCAGCCCGGCTATCTGCTGCCCCGGCTGGTCCGGGAAATCCCTGGGGCCGCCGGCAAGTCCCCGGTGATCTGATCCCACTCATATCCCCCCATACGAACCCTACCCCACACACTTATTTGTAAATATTCTCGACGTGCGCTATAAAATAAGTGAACTACGTCACACTTTTTAATGTCTCTGTATGCACTCAAGAGACACGCTGGAGCACGCCGCCATGCTGGTCGGGACCCCATCAATGCACCTGGACACCGAGCCATTCCCCACGCAGCCACGCAAGGTCAAGCGCTGGCTCAAGAGCCTGCCCCTGGCCAACATCGGCGAAACCACCCGACTGTTTTACCAGGGCCTGACGGCATTCAACCGGTCGCAGGTCTCCCCCTACGACCGCCTGGAAATCCTCGAACTGCTGCGCCCGACCCGTAAACTGATCGGTGATCAGCTGGCCCGACACTTCATCAGTCGCGCCCTGCCGCTACCCGCCCGCAGCCAGCGCATTGCGAACATCAACACCGACCTTCTTCACGAGGTCGCCACCGGCTACCTCAAGGTGGTACAGGCGGGCAGTTCCGGCACGAATGCTCTGGCCCCGCGCCACCTGGCCCTGGCCATTCATCGGGCCATGCGCGCCCTGGCGGAAAGCCACTTTCACGCCGGGCGTCTGTACCAACCCACGCCCGAGGGGTTGTGGGAACAGGCCCACTGGCTCTACCACCTGGCTGAACAAAAACAACTCGCCACACAGGAGATCAAGGACCTCCACCTGAACGTTCAGCGGCGTTGCACGGTGGCGCAAACCTACAAACAGATGAGCCTCTACAGCCTGGCGGAACCGCTCACCCTGCATCAGGGGGATGCCGACGCGGTGGCCCGCTATCTGGAGAAAGCCGCTGATGCCTGTGCCATCACCACATCCCCGGTGGCGGACAATGCCGGCTACCTCTACGTGGTGGCCCCAGGCGCTGATGAGCCACCGACCCATATTCATCAGTCCGAGGCCAGCCGGCATGAAACCGTGCGTTACCTCAACCTGCTCCCGTTGATCCGTCAGATACGGGAAGGGATGCGCAGCAACAGTCAGGATACCCTCGGCCCGCTCCACACAGACACCGCATCCCGCGTCCTTCAGGCGTGGACCAACAGCGCCCGACGTCGCTTCAGCCGAATGTCACGCGATGGCCACATTGACGTCCTGCTGGGCATCAATGCCATCCACTCTGTGATCCACGAGGCCGTGAACCCTGAACTCCGTCCACTCGGGCAGGAGCAAGAGCGGGACATGGCCTTTGAGGAACTGTCCCTGGAAAGAATGTCTGACGACCAGGGCGAGGGCATTACCGTGCGCTACCTGGCAGACCTGCCCCAGGATGTGAGTTCCAGCGTCTGGGACGCCATTGCCAAGGGCAATCTGGTGACTGACCGCACCACGGCAGACCATTCAGCGCCGCCGCCCACCCAGGAGAACACCCCCACACCCAGTCCCTGGGAGATCCTCGACGCCAGCGCCGGTGGCTTCCGGCTGGGCTGGCGGGGCAACATAAGCGTGCGCGTGCAGGTGGGTGAGCTCATCGCCCTGCGGGACTCCGCCTCGGGACGCGGACAGTGGCGCCCGGGCATGGTCCGCTGGATACGCAATCACAGCGATTCCAGCCTGGAAGTGGGCGTCAAGATGCTGGCCCCCAAGGCCATACCAGTGGAGATCAGCCCGGTACGGCATGGTCGCCCCCTGGGGCGCCCTGTCCCGGGCCTGCTGCTGCCGCGGGTCAAGGTACTGGAACAGCGTGCCACCCTGATCTGCCGGGCTGGCCTGTTCGAGACGAACGAACGGGCGGCCGTCACCCTGGCAGGCCGCACCCGTGAGATCATCCTCTCTGCCATCGAAACCCAGTCCAGTCTGTTCACTCAATTCCAATTCCACCCGGCACCGTCCAGAGGGGACGCCGACCACGAAACGACAGACCGGGAAGAGGCACTCTGGCCAGACATCCTCTAGCGTATCCAGCCCGCTCGTTGGTGACCGCTCCGGCATTGTCTGTATAATCGCCGGACAGCATGGGGGATCGGCGTAACCGTCGATCATGTTTCCCGCCCGAGCAGGCCCGGATCGCATGGAAAATATCATCCGCCTTCTGATCATCGATGATGATCTCAACGACGCCGAGATGATGGTCAGCACCCTCAAGTCCGCCGGATTTGCGGTCAGACCGGAACGCGCGGAAGACGAGGAAGAACTCCACGAAAAACTCCGCAGCCACACCCCGGACGTGATCATCTGCACCCTGAACCACCCCAGCCTGACCCTGGAGAAGGTGGTGGAGGCCAACAAGAGCATGGGTCGCCATGCCCCCATCGTGGCCGTGGCCACGTCCCCGGATGTGGACGTGGTGGACTGCATGGAAATGGGCGCCCACGATATGGTGCAGAAAAACCGCCTGGACCACCTGCGTTACGTGGTCACACGAGCCGCCGAGTTCCAGCGGCAATGGCGCCGCCTGAAGACCTACGAATCTGGTCTCAGGGACACGGAAAGACGCTGCAAGACCCTCCTGGACAGCTCCCGTGACGCCATTGCCTACGTCCATGAGGGCATGCACACCTACGCCAACACCTCTTACCTGGAGTTGTTCGGCTACTCTCACCTGGACGACATCGAGGGTATTCCCCTCATGGACATGGTCTCTCGGGAAAACCAGCAGGCACTCAAGGACTTCCTGCGCGCCTATGAGCGCAACCGGGGGCAGGACCAGGATACCTCCGACCCCAAGCCCCTGGATCTGCAGATCCGCACCGCAGGCGGTGAATCCCTGGCTGTGCAGATGGAATTCAGCCCCGCCACCATCGAGGGCGAGCCCTGCACCCAGATCCTCATCCGTAACCGCACCAGCAACACCCGGGAGCTGGAAAAGCAGCTCAACTACCTGGCCCAGCGAGACCTCATTACCGGCCTGTACAATCGCCAGTATTTCATGGAGCGCTTGCAGGATGCCTTTAGCAAGGCCACCCAGGGCAACGGCAACGCCTCACTGATCGAACTTCGTATCGACCGCTTTTCCAGCATCCGCGATACGGTGGGGGTGGCCGGCGGTGATCTGGTGCTGGGAGATATCGGCAAGCTGCTGGAGGAAGTCTGTGCGGAGGATGATATCGTTGCGCGCTTCGACGGCGAGGCCTTCGCCATTCTTACCCGGCAATGGGAAAGCGAGACGCTGGAGCGCTTCACCCATGGCATCCTGGAAACCATCGCCAATCACATCTGCGATGTGGAGGGCCGCTCCCTGACCTGCACCGCCTCCATGGGTGTGGCCCAGATAGATGAAAATGCCCCCGATATGAATGAGTTGCTCTCCCGTGCCCAAAAGGCCTGTCAGCAGGCCGCCCGGGAAGGTAACGGCCACCACGTGGTCATCTATCGCCCCAAGGAACGGGAGATGACCCAAAAGCAACTGGACGAGACCTGGACCGCCCGCATCAGCGAGGCGATCCGGGACAACCGCCTCCATCTTCTGTATCAGCCCGTGGTGAGTCTGCACGGCGAGAGCGGCGAGCGTTACGAGGTGTTCATGCGGCTGCTGGATGAGAATGGTGAAGCCATCAGCCCTGCCCATTTCATGCCCAGCGCCGAGCGCACTGACATGGCCAAGGCCCTGGACCGCTGGGTGATCAACCATGCAGTACAGCGCTTGGCGGCACAACGCAAGGACGGCCACGAGACCCTCTTTTTCATCAAGATCACCGCCGGCTCACTTCACGATCCGGGCATGCTGCCCTGGATCATGGAGCGCCTCAAGGAATACCGCATTCCCGCAGAATGCGTGGTGTTTGAGCTCAAGGAGAATACGGTGGTGGCCTATCTGAAACAGGCCAAGGAATTTGCCAAAGCGCTCAAGAGTGTCCACTGCCAACTGGCTCTGGAAGACTTCGGCAACGGCCTGAATCCCTTCCAGGTGCTTAACCACTTCCCGGCGGACTACCTCAAGGTGGATGCCTCATTCACCAGGAATCTGCACAGCAGCGAAGAAAACCAGAAGGCCATGCGCCAGATCACGGACACGGCCCACTCACAGAACCGCCTGATCCTCGCCCAGCAGGTGGAAGACGCCAACAGCCTGTCCATCCTGTGGGGGTTGGGGATCAATTACATCCAGGGCAACTTCCTGCAGCCGCCCTCTGAAAACCTGGAATACGACTTCTCGACCATGGGTTAAAGCCCCCTCCCCGCTAAGGAGAGGGGGTTGGAGTGAGGGGCGAACGCGCCGATCTCAGCGCCCGGACTTCAGCGCCATGATCCGCTCTTCCAGGGGCGGATGCGTCATGAACAGGCGTTTGAGGCCCTGGGTCACACCACCGCCCCGAATACCGAACGCCTGCATCTGATCCGGCATCTGCGACGGCTGACCCTGGGCGGCACGCAGACGTTCCAGGGCCGAGATCATCTTGTCCCGACTGGAAAGACTGGCACCACCGGTGTCGGCGCGGAACTCCCGTTGGCGGGAGAACCACATCACGATGATGGAGGCCAGGATGGCCAGGACGATCTCCGCAACGATGGTGGCAATCCAGAAGGCAGGCCCGTGGCCCTCTTCGTTCTTGAACACCACCCGATCCACGAAATGTCCGATCACCCGAGCCAGGAAGATCACGAAGGTGTTCACCACCCCCTGGATCAGGGCCAGCGTCACCATGTCACCATTGGCCACGTGACTCACTTCGTGACCCAAAACGGCTTCCACCTCATCCTGTCCCATGTTCTGCATCAGGCCTGTGCTCACCGCAACGAGCGCGTTATTCTTGCTCATGCCGGTGGCAAAGGCGTTGGGGTCGGGGGAGTCGAAAACACCCACCTCGGGCATGCCGATCCCGGCCTGCTTGGCCTGACGACGCACGGTATCCACCAGCCACTGTTCGGTAGGGTTGCCGGGCTGTTCAATCACCTTGACACCCATGGTCTTCTTGGCCATCCATTTGGAGATGGCCAGGGAGATGAACGAGCCACCGAAACCAAACACCAGCGCGAAGATCAGCAGGGCATTCAGATTCAGGCCAGTGCCTGACTCATCCAGGATCTGTTCCACGCCCAGAATCCGCAGGGTGATACTGAGCACCACGATAATGGCCAGGTTAGTGGCCAGGAAAAGGGCGATACGCTTCATGTTCTCTCCGTCAATGAGAAGATTGCCGATTCTAACCGGCTTATTAGATGGGGTTTCCAGTTAAAAATTCAAGCGCGCCCCACAAGCAGGAAAAGAGGAAAAGGGGACAGCCCCCTTTTTCTCAGCTACCAGGCGGGAAAAGGGTCAAAGAGGAAAGAGAAAAAGGGGTCTGTCCCCTTTTCCTCAATTAGGCCTGAGGATGTCCACTTTCTGGAAGCCTCGGGGCAGCTTGGTGCCGCGTCGGCCGCGTTCTCCCAGGTATTCCCGCCATTCATCCGGCTTGAGGGTCTTGAACTTCTTGCCGGCCACCACGGTGAGGCTGTCACCGGCGTCCAATAGGGTCAGGTCTGCCAGGAACTCCTCACCGGCCTTGAGGCGGGCAGCGGGGACGTTGATGATCTTGTTGCCCTTGCCCCGGGGCATGCAGGGCAGCTCCGAGAGGGGGAGAAGCAACAGATAACCGTCGGTGGTGGCCGCCGCCAGATACTGGTGCTGAGGGTCGCGCACCCGCATGGGGTGACGCACGCTGGCCCCCTGGGGCACGGTGATCACCGCCTTGCCAGCGCGATTACGGGAGATCATATCCTCCAGGCGGCAGATGAAGCCGTAGCCGTGATCGGTGGACATCAGATACAGGTCCTCTCCTGCCCCCATCATCACCCCCACGAAGCGCGCCCCATCGGGTGGCGACAGCCGCCCCGAGATCGGCTCACCCTGCCCTCGAGCTGATGGCAGGGTATGCGCGGCCAGGGCGTAGGTGCGCCCCGTGGAATCCAGGAATACGGCCTGCTGGTTGCTTCGCCCCTGTGTATCGGATTGATAGGCATCGCCAGACTTGTAATTCAGCCCCTGGGCATCCACCTCATGCCCCTTGGCGGCGCGCACCCATCCCATCTTCGATAGCACCACCGTGAGGGGTTCGGCGGGGACCAGAGCAGACTCATCCAGGGCCTGGGCCGCAGCACGCTGAACGATGGGCGAGCGGCGATCATCGCCGAATTTCTCTGCATCCGCTTCGATCTCGTCACGCACCAGACCACGCAGCCTGGCATCGGCACCCAGTACCGACTGCAGATGATCCCGCTCCTGCTCCAGCTCATCCTGCTCGCCGCGGATCTTCATCTCCTCCAGGCGGGCCAGGTGGCGCAGCTTGAGTTCCAGGATGGCCTCAGCCTGGATGTCCGTGAGACCAAAGCGCTCCATGAGCACAGGCTTGGGCGCGTCATGCTCACGGATGATACGGATCACCTCATCGATATTCAGGTAGGCGATCAGCAGGCCTTCCAGGACGTGCAGACGCTTGAGCACCTTGTCCAGACGCCACTGCAGGCGACGGCGCACCGTCTCGGCCCTGAATTCCAGCCACTCGGCCAGCAGCACCGGCAGACTTTTCACCTGGGGCCGGCCATCCAGACCAATCAGGTTCAGATTGACCCGGTAACTGCGCTCCAGGTCGGTGGTGGCGAACAGGTGGGCCATCAGGCCCTCCAGATCCACACGGTTGGAGCGGGGTGTGATCACCAGACGGGTGGGATGCTCATGGTCCGACTCGTCCCGCAGGTCTTCCACCATGGGCAGTTTCTTGGCATTCATCTGCCCTGCGATCTGCTCAAGCACCTTGGCCCCGGACACCTGGAATGGCAGTGCCGTGACGATGATGTCACCATTCTCCCGCTCAAAGCGGGCACGCATGCGCAGGCTGCCATGACCGGTGCGATACAGGGCCATGAGTTCCTGGCGTGGTGTAATGATCTCTGCCTCGGTGGGGAAATCCGGACCCTGAATGTGCTCGCAGATCTGCTCCAGCCCGGCATCCGGGTTTTCCAGCAGGCAGATGCAGGCACGCGCCACCTCACGAAGATTGTGGGGTGGGATGTCGGTGGCCATCCCCACGGCAATTCCCGAGCCGCCATTCAACAGGACGTTGGGCAATCGGGCCGGCAGCACCTTGGGTTCTTCCATGGTGCCATCGAAGTTGGGTACCCAATCCGCCGTGCCCTGCCCCAGCTCCGAGAGGAGCAACTGGGCGTAGGGGGACAGGCGCGCCTCAGTGTAGCGCATGGCGGCAAAGGACTTGGGATCATCCGGGGAGCCCCAGTTGCCCTGCCCGTCCACAAACGGATAACGGGATGAGAAAGGCTGCGCCAGCAGCACCATGGCCTCATAACAGGCGGAATCCCCATGGGGATGGTACTTGCCGAGCACATCGCCCACGGTACGGGCGGACTTCTTGTGTTTGGACAGAGCCGACAGGCCCAGCTCACTCATGGCATAGATCAGCCGCCGCTGCACGGGCTTGAGGCCATCGCCCACGTGGGGCAGTGCACGATCCAGGATGACGTACATGGAATAGTCCAGGTACGCCTTTTCCGTAAAGGTGCGCAGCGGCTGCTGTTCAACGCCGTCCAGGTTCAGTTCGAGATGGCTCATGGATCAGCGGAACTCAGTCATCGGTTTTGGCATCCCGCATGTAGATCCAGCCCATGGGCGCCAT
Organism: Ectothiorhodospira sp. 9100; assembly: GCF_022227565.1. Classification (NCBI taxonomy): domain Bacteria; kingdom Pseudomonadati; phylum Pseudomonadota; class Gammaproteobacteria; order Chromatiales; family Ectothiorhodospiraceae; genus Ectothiorhodospira; species Ectothiorhodospira sp. 9100. The sequence goes on along the minus strand of NZ_JAJNAN010000015.1, from coordinate 23,639 downwards.
CATCAGATACCCGCCAACAATCATGACCACAGCGTAGCCGGGAAAACGCCACTCAGGCGGATAGAAGCTGCCCACGCCGCCGGAGGCCAGCTCCAGAATACCGGTCATGGCGATGATGATGCCCGCGAAGCTGAGCAGGATCAGCCCCAGGCGCGTTCCGAATCCAACCATTGGTTTTGCCACGTGTATACCTGTCGATTCCTGAAGTTAAGCCCCTCTCCTCGTTCGAGGAAAGGGGGTTGGAATGAGGGAAAAACCCCGGCACAGTGCCCGCCGTGCCCCTCATCCCCGCCCTTCTCCCCGCGGGGGAGAAGGGAGTTTAACCCCTCATCTCCGAACACATTCTCACCTCAGGTAAGAAGGGAGTTCAGCCCCTCATCTCCGAACACATTCTCACCGCAGGTAAGAAGAGAGTTCAGCCCCTCATCTCCGAACACATTCTCACCGCAGGTAAGAAGGGAGTTCAGCCCCTCTCCCCTCCGGGGAGAGGGGTTGGGGTGAGGGGAGAGGGGCTTCTGGCCCCGCTCAATCCACTTCTGCCAGATGTCCCTTGGACTCCAGCCAGCCTCGGCGGTCGGAGGCGCGCTTCTTGGCCAGCAGCATGTCCAGCAGGGCGAGGGTGTCATCGCCGGCCTCAAGCGTCAGTTGGACCAGCCGGCGGGTATCCGGGGCCATGGTGGTCTCGCGCAGCTGCAACGGGTTCATCTCGCCCAACCCCTTGAACCGCGTCACTGCCACCTTGCCCTTCTTCTTCTCGGCCGCAATGCGCTGCAGGATGCCCTGTTTCTCGTCCTCGTCCAGGGCGTAGAAGATCTCCTTGCCCACATCCACCCGGAACAGCGGCGGCATGGCCACGTACACCCGCCCCTGCTCCACCAACGGCCGGAAATGCCGCACGAACAGGGCACACAACAGTGTCGCAATGTGCAGGCCATCGGAGTCCGCGTCCGCCAGGATGCAGATCTTGCCGTAACGCAGATCCTTGAGATCTTCGGCGCCTGGATTCACGCCAATGGCCACGGTGATGTCGTGGATCTCCTGGGAGGCAAGTATCTGGTCCGGATCCACCTCCCAGGCATTCAGGATCTTGCCCCGTAGGGGCATGATGGCCTGGAACTCCCGGTCCCGGGCCTGCTTGGCGGAGCCACCGGCGGAATCCCCTTCCACCAGGAACAGCTCGGTGCGACCCAGATCCTGGGCGGCGCAGTCGGCCAGTTTGCCTGGCAGGGTGGGCCCCTGGGTGACCTTCTTGCGGACCACCTTCTTGCCGGCCCGCATGCGCTTCTGGGCGCTGTTGATGGCCAGCTCGGCGATGCGCTCCCCGGCTCCCGGGTGTTGATTCAGCCAGAGGCTGAAGCTGTCCTTGACCACGCCGGAGATAAACGGAGCCGCCTCGCGGGACGACAAACGTTCCTTGGTCTGGCCGGCAAACTGGGGCTCAAGCATCTTGAAGGAGAGGATATAGGCCACATTCTCCCAGACGTCTTCCGGGGCCAGTTTCACGCCCCGGGGCACCAGGTTGCGGAATTCGCAGAATTCGCGCACTGCCTCGGTCAGGCCGGTGCGCAGACCATTCACATGGGTGCCCCCCTGGGCCGTGGGGATGAGATTGACATAGCTCTCGGCCACGCCCTCGCCCCCCTCAGGCAACCACACCACCGCCCAGTCCACCGCATCGGTCTCGCCGCTGACGCTCCCCATGAAGGGCTCATCGGGCACTTGCTCGGCGCCGTCCAGGGATTCCACCAGGTAATCCCGCAGGCCCGCCTCGTAGCACCAGTCGCAGCGCTCGCCGGTGATCTCGTCGAAGAAGGACACCGCAAGCCCAGGGCACAACACGGCCTTGGCCCGCAGGATGTGCTTGAGACGGGGCACGGAAAACCGGGGGGTATCAAAATACTGGCCGTTGGGCCAGAAGCGCAGGCAGGTGCCGGTATTGCGCTTGCCCACCTCGCCCACCACCTTCAGGTCGTTGACCTTGTGGCCGTCGGCAAAGCGCATGTGGTGTTCCTTGCCGTCACGCCGGATGGTGACTTCCAGCCTTTCCGACAGGGCATTCACCACCGACACGCCCACACCATGCAGACCACCCGAGAAGCGGTAGCTCTTATTGGAAAACTTGCCGCCGGCATGCAGCGTGCCCAGGATCACCTCCACCCCAGGGCGTTTTTCCTTGGGATGCAGGTCCACGGGCATGCCGCGACCGTTATCGGTGACCGATACGGAACCATCCGCGTGCAGGATCACGTCCATGCGATTGGCGTGACCCGCGATGGCCTCGTCCACGGAGTTGTCGATCACCTCCTGGGCCATGTGGTTGGGCCGGGAGGTATCGGTGTACATCCCGGGGCGCTTGCGCACCGGGTCGAGTCCGGAGAGGACTTCGATATCGGATGAGGTATAGGAAGATGAGGCGCTCATGCGCGTGCAATCGTCGTCTGCCAGGGCGCGGGTACTGTATGGGACATCATCGTGGGTGGCAAGTCCGGCACCCGGCCGCCTCCCCTGACCCGGGATGGAAACAGTGGTTCAAGCCCGGCTCAGAACATCAGCGCCATCATCTTGCGACGATAGTCATTCACCAGCGGATGCCGGGCTCCCAGCAACTCGAACGCCGCCAGCAGCCCCTTGTGGCCCGCATCCTCGCCATACTGGCGATGTTTTTTCATGAGTTGCATGAGCATGGCCAGACCCGGCTCGTATTCGCCTTCCAGAAGCCTCGCGGCCCCCACCCGGTGCAGTGCCTCCGGGTCGTCCGGGTGCTCGTCCAGGCGGGCCTCCAGGGCGGGGAGCTCTGCCAGATCGCCGCGCGCCCGGGCCAGCCGAAGCTCAGCGTCCACGCGCCGACCCGCATCCTCCTGGTGAAGATGCACGGGCACCGTTTTCATCACGGCCTCTGCCTCATCCACGCGGCCCAGCATCAGCAGGGCACGCGCCTGATCGATCTTGAGCGCCTCATCCTCCGGGTTGGCCTCGCGTGCAATCTCCAGTTGGGCCAGGGCGGCGTTGGCATCCCCCGCTTTCAGCGCTTCCCGTGCAGCCCCACGTGCCTCGGAACCCGGCCCGGGCAGGTGCTTCTCCAGCAACTGACGGATCGTGGACTCCGGCTGTACCCCCATGAACTGATCCACCGGTTCGCCATCTCGGAAGACCAATACGGTTGGGAGGCTGCGCACGCCATATTGAAGGGCCAGTTCCTGCTGCTGGTCGCTGTTCACCTTGGCGAGCACAAACCCACCGGCATATTCCTCGACCAGCTTGGCCAGGATGGGCATGAGCATCTGGCAGGGCTGACACCAATCCGCCCAGAAATCCACCAGTACCGGGCGCTGTTGCGAACCCTCGATGACGACGTCGTGAAAGTTGTCCTGGGTGACATCAATGATGGTCGGGGAAGTGCTCATGAGTGGACCTTGTACTGAACTTGTCTTGTACCAAATGGGTGTACCCCCAGCGGAGGGCCAGCGGATGCCTTTTTATTCTCGGGGCAAATATTCAGGTTTCAAGTCATCGGCGGGATCAACGACCATCGGACACATGCTGGATCAGCTGAACAATCTCACCCGCCGGACGGTAACCGGGAATCATGTCGCCACTCTCCAACACAATGGCCGGCGTGCCATTCACGCCCATCATCTGCCCCGCCCGCAGGTGTTCACGCACCGGCGTTTCACACGCATCCCGGTTGATGGAGTCACCGGACTTGGCCTGATCCATCGCCTGAGCGCGATCATCGGCACACCAGATGGACACCATCTTCTCGTAGGTCTCGGAGCCTTCACCAGCGCGGGGGAACATCAGGTAACGCACGGTCACACCCTGCTCATTCAGATCGGCCACCTCATCGTGCAAACGTCGGCAGTAGGGGCAGTCCACATCGGTGAAGACAGTGATGGCATGACGGGCCTCACCCTCGGCCGGAAAAACCACCATGCTGTCTTCGCTCAGGTCTTTCAGGATTTCCTGACGCCCCTGGGAACGGGCCGATGCGGTGAGATTCTGGCGTGTGTCCAGTTCCACCATCTCCCCCTCCAGCACGTAACGGCCATCCCCGCTCATATAGAAGATCTGCGCACCAAAGCGCACTTCGTACAGGTTCTCGATGGGGGTTTCACTCACGTTGCTGACCTGGGCGTTAGGCGCCAGGGTTTCGATGCGCTCGCGCAACTCGCGGGGAACATCGGCGTCGGCATGGGAAAGGCCCGGCAGGGCCAGCAGGACGATCATGACAAGGACAATGCGGTAGCTGGGCATGGTTCAACTCTTGGAATGTAGTAGGCCGCGGTCGCGGTGTCACCGGACTGAAACGCGGGTCATATTACTAGGGGCGCTGATCAAAAGACCATCCCGGAAGGCTTGGGTTCAGCCCCGGGGATGATGCGTCGCATGCAACGTCTTGAGCCGCTCCCGGGCCACGTGGGTGTAGATCTGCGTGGTGGAGAGGCTGGAATGCCCCAGCAGCATCTGTACGACCCGCAGATCGGCACCATGGTTGAGCAGGTGTGTGGCAAAGGCGTGTCGCAGGGTGTGAGGCGACAGAGGCTTGTGAATGCCCGCTGTCTGGGCATGACGGCGGATCATGTACCAGAAGGCCTGGCGAGTCATCCCCGCCCCACGGCGAGTCACGAACAGGGCCTCGGACTGTCCATGCCCCTGCATCAACCCCGGGCGGGATTCGGCCAGGTAACGCTCCAGCCAGTCCAGGGCCTCCTCCCCCAGGGGCACCAGGCGCTCCTTGCCCCCCTTGCCCTGGGTGCGTACCACACCATGGTTCAGACTCACCTGCCCGAGCCGCAAGCCCACCAACTCCGAGACACGCAGCCCCGTGGCATACAGCAGTTCCAGCATGGCCCGGTCACGCAGGCCCGTGGTGTCCTCCGTGTCCGGCGCCGCCAGGAGGGCATCCACTTCTGCCTCCGTGAGGCTATCCGGCAGGGGGCGACCCAGTCGCGGTGCGTCGATACGTACCGTGGGATCCTCACGGATCTGCCCGACTTGCAGCAAGTACCCATAGAAACGCCGCAGGGTGGAGAGCAGACGCGCCATGCTTCGGGGCCGAGCCCCCTGCTCGAGGCGCTGCGCCAGGTAAGCCAGCAACAGATACCGGTCCGCCCCAGCCAGATCCCCCCCCTGCCCGTCCAACCAGCGCTCCAGACCGGACAGGTCCGAACGATAGGCGGCCAGGGTATGCTCGCTCAGGCCATGCTCCATCCACATCGCGTCGAGAAACCGGTCGATCACCGGCAACGCCTGGGTCATTTATCATCCTTGGGGCGGCGCGGCAGCGTCGTGTCCTCCGCCGGTCCTTCATCGGCAGCAACGGTGGTCTGGGCAGCCTCTTCCAACGTCTTGGCCGGCCGGGAAGACTTGCCGGCGCCCCCCTGGGGGCTGGAATCATCGCTCCCCATGAAGGCCTTGAGCATGTCGAAGGGGAACGGGAAGACGATGGTGGAGGCATTATCCGTGGCCATGTCGCTCATGGTTTGCAGATAGCGCAATTGCAGCGCCTGAGGGTTGCCCGACATGATGTCAGCTGCCTCGGTGAGCTTGACCGCCGCCTGCAATTCACCCTGGGCGTGGATGACCTTGGCTCGCCGTTCACGTTCTGCCTCGGCCTGGCGGGCAATGGCGCGAATCATGCTCTCGTTGAGATCCACGTGCTTGATCTCCACATTGGCCACCTTGATGCCCCAGCTATCAGTCTGCTGGTCCAGGATGGTCTGAATATCGTCATTGAGCTTGTCCCGCTCCGAGAGCATCTCATCCAGGTCGTGCTTTCCCAACACCGAACGCAGGGTGGTCTGGGCCAGCTGACTGGTGGCGTTATTGAAGTCCTCCACCTGGATGATCGCCTTTTCCGGATCCACCACCCGGAAATAAAGCACCGCGTTGACCCGTACCGTCACGTTGTCCTGGGAGATGACGTCCTGGCTGGGCACATCCAGGGTGATCACGCGCAGATCCACGCGAACCATCTGTTGAATCCCGGGGATGACGATGATCAGGCCGGGGCCCTTCACCGCCTGGAAGCGCCCCAGAAAGAAGATCACGCCACGTTCATACTCAGGCAGGATCCGTATCGACAGGATCAGCAGGCCCAGAATCAGGGCCAGTGGGGCCAGAAGGGCTGTTATCATGTTGCAACTCCTGTTGAAGTTTCTTGATCAGAAACGGGCTCGACGGTCAGCGTCAGGCCGTTCATGCCGGTCACGCGGACCGCATCGCCCTTGGTGATGGGCACCTGAGACTGGGCCAACCAGGATTCGCTGTGCAGCCAGACCCGACCGGATCCCTTGGTGAAATCCTTCAAGGCCTCTCCCCGGGCCCCGATCAACTCCTCTCGACCAGTGGTCACCTGCCTGCCGCGCAATTTCATCAGTTTGCTGAGCACCCAGATGAAGAACACTGCGGACACCAGGGCCGTGCCACCAATCAGGGGGATGGAGATATGCAGGTTGGTCCCGTCCACCAGGATGATGGAGCCGACCACGAAAGCGGCGACACCTCCGATACCCAGTATTCCGAAGCTGGGCAGAAAAGCCTCGGCAATCATGAAGCCAATCCCCAGAACGATCAGCGCCAGACCCGCATAGTTGATGGGCAGAACCTGAAAGGCATACAGGGCCAGGACCAGACTGATGGCCCCCACCACCCCCGGGAAAATGCTGCCTGGATTGGCCAGTTCGAAGATGATGCCGTAAATGCCCACCAGCATGAGGATGTAGGCAATGTTCGGGTTGGTGATCACCGACAACAGGCGGGTTCGCCAGTCGGGTTCGATTTCCACCAGTTCCAGGTTTTCGGTATTGAGTTCCCGCTCACCCACGTCCATCTTCACCGTGCGACCATGAATCTGCCCCAGCAGGTCCCGAATATCCTCCGCCACCACATCGATCACGTTCTTTTCCAGGGCATCGGTGGCGGTCAGGTTCACGGCCTCGCGCACCGCCGCCTCGGCCCAGTCGGCGTTGCGCCCGCGCAACTCGGCCAAACCCCGGATGTAGGCCACGGCATCCTCCAGCACCTTGCGTTCCATGGCGGTCGCGCCGCGGCGGGGCTCCGAAGGATCGGCCTCCCCCTCACCGGTGGTTTCCGCATCGCCATCGGCGGCCTCATTGGCGCCGTTGCCATCCCCGTTATCGGATTCGCCCTGATCTTCATCGGGCATGCCGGGCGGACCTCCCATCTGCACCGGCGTGGCTGAACCCAGGTTGGTGGCCGGAGTCATGGCCGCCACATGGCTGGCATACAAAAGGTAAGTTCCGGCACTGGCGGCACGGGCCCCCGAGGGCGTGACATAGGTGGCCACGGGCACCGGGGAAGAAAGGATGGCCTTGATCATGTCCCGCATGGAGGTATCGAGCCCCCCCGGGGTGTCCATGCGGACCACCACGAGTTCGGCATTCATCTCCCGGGCTGATTGCAGTCCGCGTGCGAAGTAATCGCTGGTCGCTGGGCCGATGGCACCCTCCACGTCCAGCACCACACCCACCCCCCGTTCATCGTTGTTGCCGTTCTCCTGGGCGTGACTGAACAGGGCCCATCCGGCACCCACGAGCAGCAGCAGGCACCAGATCAGGAGTCGGCGGGCAAAGGGCGTTGCGAGTCGTTTCATGGGACCGGCCTAGCCTTCAAGCGTTGGGGCCAACAGGCATCAGAAGATTCTGACCATGGGAACCGGCGCAAGGTTTCCTTCCCTACGACCCGCTGTCCATCAGGGCGGCCAGATCACGGCTGAGCAATGCCTCATCGCCCAGGTTCAACTCCACCAGGCGACGCAGATGCTGGGCACTTTCCAGATCCATCTGGGTGACCCGCAGCCCCAGGTCATGGCCATCCATGCGCACCACCTGCACCATCACCAGAATGTTGTTCTCCGAATCCAGCGGCACGCGCAGATAACCATAGTCGCCCATCCTGCGGGGTGGCAGCAGGGAGGGGGTTCGCACCAGCACACCCTGCAGCGACAGATCCACCAGTTCCACGCGGATTTCATCGGGGCTGTCGAAGGTGAGAAAGGCCACACCCTCGAAGGTCACCCGGTGAAAATGCCGCCTGCCGTATTGCTCTTCCTCTGCCATGGTTTGCCTCACCATCGTGGCCATTACGCTGATCCTGTCAGCATTCGTTTACCGAGTATAGGATTGTGCGCTGCGTTTGTAAGGGCCGGTTCTCCTTACCGGGGGGATCAGTATAATGGCCGCTCCTCACGCTTTACCCAGGCCCCCCCCATGACCGAAACCGCGAAACCCTCCTCGCACAAACCTGTTGGACTGCTGCGCCGCATGGCCTGCTGGATGTATGACGGCCTGCTGGCGCTGTCGGCGCTGATGCTCACCACCCTGTTGGTGACCGTGGTCACCGGCCTGACCGTGGATCATCCCCTGTATCCCGCCTACGTGCTGCTCATCCTCGGGGTGGCGTTTTTTTATTTCGGCTGGTTCTGGACTCACAGCGGCATCACCCTGGCCATGCAGACCTGGCGCGTGCGCCTGGTGAATTTTCAGGGCCAGCCAGCCACCTGGGTGCAGGCCTTGCGCCGCTTTGTACTGGCCATGAGTCAGTGGATTTTCCTGCTGGGAGGCCTGCACGCCTGGCGTCAGGGCTGGTGGCCCGTGGCCCTGGTGGTGGCGCTGATCGTGGTGGCCGGCCTGATCTGGACCCTGCGCCACCCGCAAAAATTCATGCTCCACGACCGTTGGTCGGGCACACGCCTGATCCGACTGCCTGACCACAAGGCCGGACAGGTCTAGCGCACCCGCCGGATGGCCCACAGGGCAATCAACAAAAAGACGGCCATGGGCAACGCCGCCGCCAGCAGCGGCGGCATGCCGTACACCAACCCCATGTGATTCAGCATCCGATTCAGCAGGTGGAACCCCACGCCGATCAGGATGCCGATGAACAGGCGCTGCCCCGCCCCACCGGTGCGCAGCGAACCAAAGATGAAGGGAACGGCCAGCAGCAGCATCACCAGGCTGGACAGGGGCGTGGTGAAGCGTGTCCAGAAGGCCAGTTCATAGGGCGCCGATTCCAGGTTGTTATCACGCAGATAGCCGATATAGCGCGCCAGGGTCCAGGCGGACATCTGCCGCGGCTCCACCACAATCACGTCGAACAGTTCCGGGGCCAGCAAACGGTCCCACTGTTCAGTATCGGCACGTTCCACCTCCACACCCGCCACCGAGACATGACTGCGCACCACGTCCTCCATATGCCATTGTCCGTCCTGGTAGTGGGCACTGGCGATGCGGATGGACTCGGTCATGCGCATCGCGTCATCAAACCGATAAACCCGCAGATCGTGCAGCCGCAACCCCGGCATGATCACCCGCACGTTCAGGTAGTCATTCCCATCCCGGGCCCACAGTCCGATACCGCCCACCTGAATCTGGTCAGAATGGGAGAAGGTGCGCATGTTCTGGGCCTGACGCTCGCTGGCCGGGGCCACCACCTCGCCCAATAGCACTGCCGCCAGCATCAGGACCACACCCGCCTGCAGCGCTGCGGTGATGATGCGGGAAACTGACACCCCCGCCGCGCGCATGGCCGTGAGCTCGCTGTTCTCGGCCACCGTACCCAGGCTGAGCAAGGCACCGATGAGCACCGAGGTGGGGAACAACTCGTAGAGTCGGCGCGGTACCGTCAACCCCGTGTACAGCAGGGCCTGAATCCAGCCGTAGGCCCCCTCCCCGACATCGTCGATCTCGGCAATGAAGGCAAAACCCACATCCAGGGCGGTGAGCACCAGCAGCGCCAGCAGCGTACCGCCGATCACCTGCCGGGCAATGTAGAGGCGCAGGATGTTCATGCCAGTTTCGCCCGTCGCCAGCCGCGGAGCATCCAGTAGGTGCCGTACTGTCGCCACAGCAGCACCAACGCAACGGCCAGCAGGCTCAGGTGTACCCACCACATGCCCAGCCAGGCCGGGGTCTGACCGTCAGCAAACCAGTCCTTGGACATCATCTGCATCTGCGCATAGACAACGTAGATCCCCACCCCGGCAGCCAGCTTGGCGAACCGCCCCTGACGCGGCGAGGTGTAAGACAGCGGCAGGGCCAGAACGGCCAGCAGCAACATGGACAACGGCGCGGCCAAGCGCCATTGCAGTTCTGCCCGGTGCTCCAGGCGGTCGGATCCCCACAGCTGGGCAGTGGGCACATTATCCGTTCGATTGCGCACCGTCACGGCCCTGGGATCGGGCATGCGCACCCCATGAGTGGCGAATTGAATGATGCGAAAATCCGCATCTCCCGGGCTGCCTTCGTAGCGATGACCGTCGCGCAGCACCAGAAAGCGCTGACCACTGCCGGGGTCGATCTGCTGCTCGGCGCGGCGGGCGACCACCACCTCGGTGTCCTCACCCTGGCGCCGCTGAATGAAGACGTTATGCATCACCTCACGGTCATCGGAGAACGATTCCACGAAGAACACCGTGCCCCCCACACTACCGGCCTGCAGAAAGCGTCCGGGCGTGATTCCCATGAGATCCGAACGCTGCGCCGTCTCGGCGCGAATCTCATCCACCTGCAAGGTGGTCCAGGGGCCCACATACAGCGAGAGCGCTGCCAGCAGCACGCTCAGCGGCAGGGTAATCGACATCACGGTACCGAACAGCCGCCCATAGCCCACGCCGCAGGCCTTCAGCGCGGCCATCTCACTGTCCTTGTACAATCGTCCCAGGGTCAGCATCACCGCCAGGAACAGGGATACCGGCAGCAGCAGGATCAGGGCCCGGAACGAGCCCAGGACGAGAATCATCGGCAGCACATCCGCGGGGATGCGCCCCTCGGCCACTTCACCCAGCAGACGGGCCAGCATGCCGCCCAGGATGATCAGCAGCAACACCAGGATCACCGCCATCTGCGTGAACAGCATCTCGCGGATCAGGTAACGGTCCAATACCTTCAACGGCATCTCGAGTCACCCCGGTGCGGGGCGCGTTAACGGTGGAGGAGGATCCCCTATACTACTAGCCCCGGCACCGGGTAGGCCAACAACGCGCTGACCTGCCCAGTGACCCACAGCCCGGATTGCTGCATCATCGGGCTTTCTCAGTCTCTCTCGAGGAATGGCATGGAATTCTCAGTCGCAAGCAGTCAACCCCAGTCACAACACAGCCCCTGCATCGTTGCAGGGGTCTTCGAGCGCCGCAAGCTCTCCAACGCCGCCAAGGCCCTGGACCAGGCCACTGACGGCGCCATCAGCGCCCTGCTCAAGCGTGGCGACATGGATGGAGAACTGGGCCAGACTCTGTGGCTGCACCACGTGCCCGGAGAGCTTGCCGAGCGGATACTGCTGGTGGGCTGTGGCAAGGAGCGGGACCTGAGCGAGGCCGCCTTCCGCAAGCTGACCTCCCACATGATCGCCACCCTCAAGCAAAGCGGCGCCGCCACTGCCCACAATTATCTCACCGATCTGCCGGTCAAGGGCCGTGACCTGCCCTGGAAGATCTTCCAGAGCGTGCTGGTGGTGGAAGACTCCCTCTACCGCTTCGACGAGCTCAAGAGCAACAAGAAGAAGAACAAGACGGCCCTCAAGCAGATGGTGCTCAACGTGGAGGCGGAAGATGAACTGGACACCGCCGGGAAGATCCTGAAACGGGCCTGTGCCACCGCCAGCGGCATGCAACTGACTCGGGACCTGGGTAACCGCCCGGGTAATGTGTGCACCCCCGTGTATCTGGCAGACCAGGCCAAGGCCCTCAAAAAGGCCCACAAGGATCTGAAGGTGGACATCCTGGACGAAGAGGCCATGGAGAAGGAAGGCATGGGTGCCCTGCTGTCCGTCTCCCGGGGCTCCGAACAACCAGCCCGCCTGATCGTCATGGACTACCGCGGGGGCAAGAAGAACGACAAGCCGCTGGTCCTGGTGGGCAAGGGCATCACCTTCGACACCGGCGGCATCTCCATCAAGCCTGGCGAGGCCATGGATGAGATGAAATACGACATGGGCGGGGCCGCAGCCGTCATGGGCGCCATGAAGGCCTGCGCCGAGCTCAAGCTGCCCATGAACGTGATCGGCGTGATCGCCGCCGCCGAGAACATGCCCGATGGCCGCGCCACCAAGCCCGGCGACATCATCACCACCATGTCCGGCCAGACCGTGGAAGTCCTCAACACGGACGCCGAGGGCCGCCTGGTGCTCTGCGATGCCCTGACCTACGTGGAGCGTTTCGACCCCGAGGCGGTGGTGGACATGGCCACCCTCACCGGCGCCTGCATCATCGCCCTGGGCCACCAAGCCACCGCCGTACTGGGCAACAGCGCCTCCCTGACCAACGACCTGCTCACCGCCAGCCGCCAGACCCTGGACCGGGCCTGGGAACTGCCCCTCTGGGATGAATACCAGGAGCAACTCAACAGCAATTTCGCCGACATGGCCAACATCGGTGGCCGCCCGGCAGGCACCATCACCGCCGCCTGCTTCCTGTCTCGGTTCACCAAGAAATACAAGTGGGCCCACCTGGATATCGCCGGAGTGGCCTGGAAGAGCGGCAAGGAGAAGGGGGCGACGGGCCGACCCGTGCCTCTGGTGATGCAGTTCCTGTTCAACCGGGTGAAGGAATGAATACGGCCCTCACCCCAACCCCTCTCCCGCAAGCGGGAGAGGGGCTAAAGCCTCCTTTCCCTCACCAAAGAGAAGCTTGAAGACCCCTTCTCCCCTGAGGGGAGAAGGGCTGGGGATGAGGGGAGCGGCGGGCACCCAATCCAAAAAACTCACCACACCATGACAAGAGTCGACTTCTACCTCCTCAAAGGCACCCACGCCCAGCAGCGCCTCACCACCGTCTGCCGCCTGGTGCACAAGGCCTTCGGCCTTGGGCATCGGGTGCATATCCATACCTGCTCGCAACACGAGGCCCGGGCGCTGGACGACCTGCTGTGGACCTTCAAGGACGATGCCTTCATCCCCCACGGCATCAACCCTGACGATGCGCGAGTGCCCGTGAGCATCGGCCCCAATGCCCCGGAGGCTGCCCAGGTGCTGGTAAACCTGGCGCCCGAGGTGCCCGGGCAGTTCGAGCGCTTCGAGCGCGTGGCCGAGGTGGTCAATGAAGACCCCGCCATCCGCGACAGCGGTCGGGCACGGTTCCGCCACTACCGGGAGCAGGGTTGCGACCTGCATCACCACCCCTTGGGCAGGTGACCGACACCCCCAAAAAAGATTAATATAATCCGTCACTTTCGCCCCGCATCCGATACAGGCCCCATGGAAAAGACCTACGACCCCCGCGCCATCGAACAAACCGTCTACCAGGAATGGGAAACCCATGGCTGGTTCGCCGCCAGTGGCGAGGGGGACCCGTACTGCATCATGCTGCCGCCCCCCAACGTGACCGGCACCCTGCACATGGGGCATGCCTTCCAGGACACCCTGATGGACACCCTCATCCGCTATCACCGGATGTGCGGCGACAACACCCTGTGGCAAGGGGGCACCGACCACGCCGGCATCGCCACCCAGATGGTGGTGGAACGCCAACTGGCCCGGGAGGGGCAGTCCCGTCACGACCTGGGCCGCGACGCCTTTCTGGACAAGGTGTGGCAATGGCGTGAGCACTCCGGACATCAAATCCAGCAGCAGATGCGCCGCCTGGGCACCTCCATCGACTGGAGCCGGGAACGCTTCACCATGGACGATGGCCTGTCCGAGGCCGTGGCCGAGGTCTTCGTGCAACTGTTCGATGAGGGCCTCATCTACCGGGGCAAGCGCCTGGTGAACTGGGACCCGGTGCTGCACACCGCCGTGTCCGACCTGGAAGTGCTCTCCGAGGAAGAACAGGGCAAGCTCTGGCACATGCGCTACCCCCTGGCCGACGGCTCCGGCCATCTGGTGGTGGCCACCACCCGACCCGAGACCATGCTGGGCGACACCGCCGTGGCGGTGAACCCGGAGGACGAGCGCTACCGGCACCTGATCGGCAAGGAAGTGGAACTGCCGCTCACCGGCCGGCGCATCCCGGTGATCGCCGATGACTACGTGGACCCGGAATTCGGCTCCGGCTGCGTGAAGATCACCCCCGCCCACGACTTCAATGACTACGCCGTGGGCACCCGGCACGACCTGCCCATGATCAACATCTTCACCATCGATGCCAAGATCAACGACGGGGCCCCCGAGGCCTACCGGGGACTGGACCGCTTCGAGGCCCGCGAGCGGGTGATTCAGGACCTGGAAGCCCAGGGCCTGATGGAGCGCATCGACGATCACAAGCTCATGGTGCCCCGGGGCGATCGCAGCGGCGCCGTCATCGAACCCTTCCTCACCGACCAGTGGTACGTGAAGGCGGGCCCGCTGGCCGAGCCGGCCATCCGGGCGGTGGAAGAGGGCCGCATCCGGTTCGTGCCGGAGAACTGGAACAAGACCTACTTCGAGTGGATGCGCAACATCGAGGACTGGTGCATCTCCCGGCAGATCTGGTGGGGCCATCGCATCCCCGCCTGGTACGACGACGCCGGCAACATCTACGTGGCCCGCAGCGAGGAAGAGGCCCGCGGCAAGTACAGCCTGGGCTCGGACGTGAACCTCACCCGCGATCCCGACGTGCTGGACACCTGGTTCAGCTCCGCCCTGTGGCCCTTCTCCACCCTGGGCTGGCCCGAAAAGACCCCGGAGCTCAAGACCTTCTACCCCACCTCGGTGCTGGTGACCGGTTTTGACATCATCTTCTTCTGGGTGGCCCGCATGATCATGATGGGCCTCAAGTTCATGGACGATGTCCCCTTCAAGGAGGTGTATGTCACCGGCCTGATCCGGGATGCCGAAGGCCAGAAAATGTCCAAGTCCAAGGGCAATGTGCTCGACCCCATCGACCTCATCGACGGCATCACCCTGGATGACCTGCTGGCCAAGCGCACCCAGGGTCTGATGCAGCCGCAGATGGAAAAGCGCATCGCCAAGGCCACAAAGAAGCAATTCCCCGATGGCATCCCCGCCTTTGGCACCGATGCCCTGCGCTTCACCCTGGCGGCCCTGGCCTCCAGCGGCCGTGACATCAAGTTCGACCTGGGCCGCATCGAGGGCTACCGCAACTTCTGCAACAAGCTGTGGAACGCGGCCCGCTACGTGCTCATGAACACCGAGGGGCAGGACACCGGCGTGAACGGCGGTGAGGTGGAACTCTCCCTGGCCGACCGCTGGATCACCTCCCGACTCCAGGTCACCATTACCGAGGTCCACCGCCACCTGGCGGAATACCGTTTCGACCTGGCCGCCCGCGCCCTGTACGAATTCACCTGGCATGACTACTGCGACTGGTATCTGGAGCTGTGCAAGCCGGTACTCACCGGCGAGGACAGCAGCGAGGCCGCCCGCCGCGGCACCCGCCAGACCCTGGTGCGGGTGCTGGAGACCCTGCTGCGACTGATGCACCCCATCATGCCCTTCATCACCGAGGCCATCTGGCGCCAGGTGGCCCCGCTGGCCGGTCGCGAGGGTGCCACCATCATGCACCAGCCCTATCCCCAGGTGGACGAGGCCGCCCGGGACGCCCAGGCGGACAAGGAAATCGAGTGGGTGAAGAACTTCATCCTGGGCATGCGCCGCATCCGCGCCGAGATGGACATCAGCCCCGGCAAGCCCCTGCCCGTGCTGCTGCACAACTGGCAACCGGAGGATCAAACCCGCTTCCAGTCCAGCCGCGCCTTCATCGAATTCCTGGGCAAGCCCGAGTCCGTGCAATGGCTGCACGGCGAGGAGCCCCCGGAGTCCGCCATGGCCCTGGTGGGCGAGATGCACCTGCTCATCCCCCTGGCCGGCCTGATCGACAAGGAGGCGGAGATCGCCCGGCTGGAAAAGGAAGTGGCCAAGGTGCAGAAGAACCTCACCCAATGCCGGGGCCGACTGGAAAACCCAAGCTTCGTGGACCGCGCCCCCGCCGATGTGGTGGAGAAGGAACGCACCCGGGTGGCCGAGATGGGCGCCAGCCTGCGGGAACTGGAAGGGCAGCTGGAGAAGATCCGGCGGTTGTGAGGCTTGTCGGAGGCATCGTGCCCACCGCTTCCCCCTCATCCCCAACCCTTCTCCCCTGAGGGGAGAAGGGAGTTTTGACTCCTCCCTCTGGCGGGAGAGGGGTTGGGGTGAGGGCCCGAGCACCCCTCTTGTCACTTTCCCTACAATGCCGAGTCTCGCCCTCCACCGCATCGCCTGATTTTACAAAAAAACAAGCACTTGAAAACCAAACCCTCCTGGCCCGCTCCTTGCTAGACATTCAGCACAACACCCAATCAAGGAGCCCCTTCGTGACCCACCCCAACCTTCACCCCGACGCCGCCAACGCCCGCTACATCAGCTTCAAGGACCTGGACTGCGACGGCAACGCCCGCCTGGTCATGAGCCTGATCGAGGAGTTCACTGCCGACCCCGAACAAAAGTCCCCCTTCTGGGACTACTTCCTGGGCAAGCGCAATCCCAAATCGGGCCCCAAGCCCGACGACCTGTTCCTGATCCACGCCAACATCAACCAGATCCGCGAACTCTTCGAGGAGTGTGGCGACGACGACGCCCAGGCCCTACTCACCTGGGTGGAGGAAGCCTGCTGCTGAAACCGACTTTTCAGCAAAACTCAGGCCCGCACAACAGATACTAACGCTACCGTTTCGGTGCTAGACTGACTGGTCTCCTTCCCCGCCCACGCCTTCAAGGACCTGGTTCTCAGGAAGCGATGTCACCCCTCAGCACCCATGAAAAGGCCCGTACCATCCAGGTGGGGCGTCAGGCCATATTCGATCGCGATCTCAACGTGTTCGCTTACGAACTCCTCTACAGGGATGCTCAGGGGGACTGTCGCATCACTGACGTGGATCACGCCTCATCCATGACGCTGCTGAATGCCTTCATGGAGATGGGCCTGGATCGCGTGGCAGGCCCACACAAGGCCTTCATCAACCTCACACGGCATTTTTTCGTGAACATGCCACCGGTCCCCTTCGACCGCGAGCGGGTGGTGCTGGAGATCCTGGAAGATGTGGAGGTGGATGACGCCCTGCTGGCTGGCGTGGCCAACATGCGCGAACAGGGTTTCAAACTGGCGCTGGATGATTACGCCTTCCAGCCGCCGCTCAAACCCCTGCTGTCGAAAGTGCATTACATCAAGGTAGAGATCAATTCCGACACCCTCCCCGTATTGGCCAGGGAATTACCCGGCCTGCGCGCTGGCGGCGCCCGCCTGCTGGCCGAGAAAGTGGAAACCCGGGAGCAGTTCGAACAACTCAAGGAAATGGGCTTCGACTACTTTCAGGGCTACTTTTTCGCCCGACCGGTCATGATTCAGTCCCGCCGAGTGGAGGAAAACGCCTCCATGGTCATGCAACTCATTGCCCGTTTGAATGACCCCAACGTCCCCATCAACGAAGTGGTCAGCCTGGTCTCTCGCGACCCGGCACTCAGCTACAAGGTGCTGCGCTATGTGAACTCCAGCGCCGTCGGGCTGCGCACCCGCGTGCAGTCAATACAACATGCAGTGGTCTTGATGGGCCTGCAACGCATCAGGGCCTGGGCAACCCTGTTCGCGATGTCCGGACTGGATAGCCGCCCCAGCGAAATCATCAACCTGGGCCTGCTTCGCGCCAATCTGTGTGAGCGCCTGTGCCGACTCATCGGTCAGGGGACGCCGGAAACCGCCTATACCGTGGGTTTACTGTCGATCCTGGATGCGATGATTGGTCTACCCTTTCCGGATTTCATGGATGAACTCCCCCTGGCCGACGAGATCAAGAAGGCCATCACCGAACAGAGCGGCCTTTATGGCCAACTCCTGAAGGATGCCGTCGCCCTCGAAAACAACCAATTGCCTCATGCGGTATGCGCAGAGCTTGATCCAAACGACACCGTCGAAGCCTTCGCCGCCAGCTCCGACGCCGCCTTCCAAACCCTGGCACTGATGGACACCTCCCCCAGCCACTCGTGATACCTCACGTTCTGGAGTGGCCCACCACGCAGGGAGGGCTGCGTGGTATTTCGCCGTCGGTCATCCATCCCGATCATGCGGGTATCGATATCTTTTGGGATACAGACTTCCTCAGTCTGATAGTTTGACTCCACCAATACGATAAAAAGCCCCGTCAAGGCCTTTGATCGGCCCCTGGGGCACACCACCAAGGGAGTCCGACATGACCATGCCATTCAAGGGTGCAACGATCGCCCTGTTCGTCTCTGGCGCCGTGGGCGCATCCGCTACCGCCCAGGCCACCAACGCCATGAACATGGACGCCTACGGGGCCATTGCCGGCGGCATGGGCGGGGCTGGCCTGGCCCACGAGACAGGTAACTCCGCCGTGATGAACAACCCGGCCACCCTGGGCATGCGCCGTGGCGAGGTGAACACCGTAGGCTTGGGCTACGCCCTGCTGGCCCCGCGAGTGACCGCCGAGCACCCCCAGGCGGGCAAGGACAAGAGCCGCGCCCGCACCTTTCACATGCCGTCCGTATCCTACATCCGCACCCAGGATCGCTTCAGCTTCGGCGCCGCCGTGATGGCCCAGGGCGGCATGGGCACCGACTACCGCACCGGGTCATCCCTGTTCTCCGGCGGAACATCCATGATGGGGGAGATGGTGCCCCTATCGGGCGAGCCCATCAAATCGGAGCTGAGCATGGGCCGCGTCATGTTCCCCCTGGCCTTCCGGGTGAGCGACCGTGTGGCAGTGGCGGCCCAGCTGGATTATGTCTGGGCGGCGCTGGACCTGCAGATGGATTTCGATGGCCAGACCTTCGGCATGTTGGCGCAACCAGGCGGCACACCCAACCTGGGCTCGGCCAGCGGCAGCATGATCACGGAACGCTTTCAGCCAGCAGTCCAGGCAGGGAACATCCAGGATGTGAGCTACGCCCGGTTCGATTTCAATCGAGATAACCGCTTTCGGGGTGAGGCTAATGGAACGGGACTGGCAGGCAAGCTGGGCATCGTGGTCAAGGCCACCGATCGCGTCACCCTGGGCGCCAGCTACCACACCCGCACCCGGCTGGACGACCTGTCCAGCAGCAGCGCCAGACTGAGCCTCGGGGTGCTCCCCCAAGACAGCACGGACTTCCAGACCCAGACCGTCTCGGGCCGCATCCAGGTCAATGACTTCCAGTGGCCGGAAAGCTATCACCTGGGCGTCGCCTTCCAGGCCACCGACCGCCTGCTGTTGGCAGGGGATATCCGCCATGTACTCTGGTCGGACGTGATGAAGAGCCTGGACATGACCTTCACCGCCGACAACACCCCCGAGAACGGCGACTTCGCCGGGGCGCAACTGGACACCTCCCTGACCCAGCGCTGGAAGGATCAGACCGTGATCGCCCTGGGCGCCGCCTACCGGGTGAACGAGCGCTGGACTGTGCGCGGCGGCACCAACTACGCCAGCAATCCCATCCCCGACGAGACCGTCAACCCGCTGTTCCCCGCCATCGTGCAGCACCACCTGACCGGCGGCTTCAGCTACCGGTTCTCACCCCAAAGCGCCCTGCACGCCTCCCTCACCTACGCCCCCAAGGTCACCGTCACCCAGACTGGCCCAGCCTTTGGAGGCACGCGGATCTCCCACAGCCAGACGGTGTATCGGGTGAACTATGGGTATCGGTTCTGAGGGGCTTGAGCAGTTCCAGCGGGGGGCGGCCTCAATACAAATACTGCTGAAAATCCACAAAGACTTCCCGAATATTGCCCACGGGTCCCAACTCCTGCACGGCATCGCCGACGCTGTGGTACTTCAACTCGATCAACTGCGGCAGCTTGGCCGTGTCCAGCTCGCTGACGCCCTGGGCCACATAGTGATCAAGGACGAATCTCAGGAACTCCCGCTGTCTGTAGTCGTGGCCATGGAAGATGCGCTCCTTGTGGGCATCCACGCGCTCGGCCCGGCTCACCGGCGCCATGTTGAAGGCGATGTAGGCCAGCACATCGTAGAGATCACTGTGCTCGGCCTCGATCAGCTTGCCGACGTCGGCCAGCTGTTGCCTGCCGTAGCCCTTCTCCTCCAGCCCCTCCAGGAGCTTCCTGCGGGTATCCGGGCGGCCCCACAGGCGGCGTAATTCGTCCTCGTCCTTGAACAATTCGGGCAGATCGCCGAACAGGCGCTGTATGAACTCGGCTGCTGAAATGGGCTTGCCGTCCGGACCCCAGAAGCTCGTGGCAGTCATGTGCTGGAGGGTGCGTTCCTTGCCATCGGCCAGCCGGATCTTCACCTTGCGGCGTTTCTCGCAAAGGCAGGGCCTCTCGCCGCAGACCTGGCAAGGTTCCGGCGGTTCCTTCTCGCACACACAAGGCTGCTCGCCACACACCGTGCAAGGCTGGGGCGGCGGCCTGGTGCAACTGCACGGGTTGTGACCGCATTGTTCGCAGGGCTCGGGGGGCAACGGCTCCCCATCCCACTCCGGATCACTGAAGTGCTCGTAGGCCTTCACAAAATCGTGGATCGTGAAATAGTCCTTGCCATCGAACAGCCGCGTGCCCCGGCCGATGATCTGCTTGAACTCGATCATGCTGTTCACCGGCCGCATCAGCACGATGTGGCGGACATTCCTGGCGTCCACGCCGGTGGAGAGCTTCTGCGAGGTGGTGAGGAGGGTCGGGATGGTCTTTTCGTTGTCCTGGAACTGCTTCAAGAAGCGTTCCCCTTCCTTGCCGTCGTTCGCTGTGACGCGCTCGCAATAATGGGGATCGGTGCTGGTCTTGAGATGGTTGATCAGGTCGCGGACCGCCAGGGCATGTTCCTGGGTGGCGCAAAACACCAGCGTCTTCTCCCGCGGGTCGATCTGGTCCATGAACAGCTTCACCCGATACCGTTCACGTTCCGCAATCTCGATGACGCGGTTGAAGTCATCTTCCCTGTAGCGCCGACCTGACTCGACCTCGCCCTCGATGACCTGGTCATCGGGCGCATAGACATAGTCATCCAGCGTCGTGGCGATCTGCCGGACCTTGAAGGGCGTCAGGAAGCCATCGTTGATGCCTTCCTTCAGGGAGTAGATGTAGACCGGCTCGCCGAAGTAGGCGTAGGTATCGGTGTTGTGCGTGCGCTTGGGGGTGGCGGTCAGCCCGAGAGCTGCACGGCGGGCTCGAAGTACTCCAGGATGCCCCGCCAGTGGCTCTCATCGTTGGCGCCGCCCCGGTGGCATTCATCGATGATGATGAAATCGAAGAAATCTGCCGGAAATTGCTCATAATTGGCCCCGAAGTTGGGTGCCGGATGGCCCGCTGCATCGCGCCCGGTCATGAACGTCTGGAAGATCGTGAAGAAGACGTTCCCGTTCTTGGGCACACGACCCTGCTTGCGGATGATCTCCGGATCGATACGAACCAGGGCGTCCTCGGGAAAGGCAGAAAAATCGTTGAAGGCCTGATTGGCCAGGATGTTCCGATCCGCCAGAAACAGGATGCGCGGCTGCCGACCAGGCGTGCCCGTGGCGCGTGCCGTCAGACTCCAGCGGGCATGAAAGAGCTTCCAGGCAATCTGGAAGGCGATGGCGGTCTTGCCGGTACCGGTGGCCAGGGTCAGAAGGATGCGATCTCGACCCGCCGCAACGGCCTCCAGCGCCTGGTTGATGGCGTTGTGCTGGTAATAGCGCGCCTGCCAGAACCCACCCTTGTCCTCGAAGGGGACCGCGCCGAAGCGTTCCCGCCAGGTGTCTTGAACACCGGCACCCAAGCCGAAGGTCTCCACCCACAGCCCATCGGGAGAGGGCCGGGCATCCACCGGCCCCTCCGTGCCCGCACGCATGTCCACCCGGTAGATGCCGTCGCCGTTGGTGGCGTAGGCAAATCGAGTCTGCAAGCGCTCGGCATAGCGCTTGGCCTGGGCCAGCCCCTCGGTCACCGGCAAGCTGAGTTTCTTGGCCTCGATCACCGCAAGCTTCTGGCCGCGATAGATCAGCACATAGTCGGCGATGTCCTGCCTGGCCCGTTTGCCGCCGCCCTGTAGCCGACCGAGGGTGATCACCTCACGCCGCACCCGGCTGGCCTCCATCACACCCCAGCCTGCCTCCTTCAGGGCCGGGTCGATGAGTTCCGCGCGGGTTTCGGCTTCGTTGAGGCCGGCTTCCTTCACTCTCGGGCTCCAGCCAGCATGTTCATGATCAGGCGGATCATCGTCTCTTTGTTGGCGGCATCGGACTCGGCCACCAGCAGGGTCAGGGCCGCAAGGCCCACATCGTTGATCACCGGCTCACCCGCCACATTCAGCAAGCGGCCATTGCGGTGGAGGAAGTCCACAAACAGATAGGCCGCGCTGCGCTTGTTGCCATCGGAAAACGGGTGGTTCTTGATCACGAAATACAGCAGATGCGCGGCCTTGGCCTCCAGGCTGGGGTAGGCTGGCTCACCAAACACGCTCTGATCCAGGTTGCCCAGCAGCGAGTCCAGACCGTCGCCCCGGTCCCGGGCGAACAGATCGGTGGCTTCGCCGCGGGCCATGAGCTCGGATTTCAGACTGTCCAGCGCGGCCCGCGCCTGTTCCAGTGTGGGCAGGCTTCCACCCGGCTGGGCACGTGGCTCGGTCAGCAGGCCCTCGTCGTAGCGCTGCAGCAGCAGAAAGGTCTGGGCGTAGCGGCTGACGATATCCACCAGGCCACGACCGCTGCCCGCGTCCAGTGCCGGGCTTTGCGCGGCCTTGCGCACCAGCGCCAGGGCCGCCTCCAGTTCGCGGGCGTTTTCCTCGAAGCGCTGGCGGCTCAGGGTCCAGCCCTGGGTGAGGTGTTCGCGCAGGGTGCGGGTGGCCCACTGGCGGAACATTACGGCGCGGCGTGAGTTCACCCGGTAGCCAACAGAGATGATGGCGTCGAGATTGTAGTGCTCAATCTGCCTGACGACCTGGCGCTTTCCCTCGGCTCGAACTGTTTCCAAAATGGAAACAGTTGCCTCCCGTTCCAGTTCGCCATCCTGATAGATGTTCTTCAGATGCTTGGATACCGCCGCCTTCTGCACATCGAAGATCACCGTCATCTGCTCTTGGGTCAGCCAGACGGTCTCGCGGTCTGCGTCCAGCCGTACCTCAACGGCCTTGTCGGCGTCCTCGAAGATGATGATGGGGGCTTGGGTTTCGGCGATCATGCCACTTCCTCCTTGTTGTGGATTGCATTGGATACTTCCTTGCCTGCGGTGAGTTCGCCGGAGAAGGCTTTTTGAAGGAGGGATTGTTTCAATTCAGCCAATGAATCCAGCTTCTGCTTGAAGTTGAGTTCGAGCTCCAGCGTTGTCGACTCTAAATTCTCGAGGCGAGCAACAATATCACGCTGTTTTTCCATCGAAACCAAAGGGATGCGAATCTTCTTCAACTAAAGTTTCCGAGATCCCGTCACGCTGCGAGTTCCAGTAGCCGCGCGATCAGGGTATTTTGTGGGGGTTTGGGCGAATCCGAGCAACGGATACCAAAACCCTCATTGCTGAGGTCACGTGCCAGGGCTCGGCGCAGGTCGGCGAACGCATATTCGGACCGTTCCTGGGTAGCGTAACGGCGTGGTGGCGCCTTTTCCAGGTGCTGGCCGTACACCCAGGTGAGCGTGGTGGCCATCATGCAAAAATGCAGGTGGTTGGTGACCGCCTCGGGCGTGCGAGTCTGGGTCTGGGCGCTGCCGATCTCCTGTTTAATCTCGCGAAATCCGGACTCGATACCCCATCACCAAGACCGCCATAGAAGTATTTTTGACAACCCCAA
>NZ_JAJNAN010000149.1:0-428 GCF_022227565.1 Ectothiorhodospira sp. 9100 | reverse complement strand
GCCTGCCTTTCAAGCAGATCAGCTAAACAACCTGCCAGCGGTGATCACGGCTGACTGGAATGAGATGGCCGAGCCCCTGGGGGAGAACCAGCCCGGGCTTTACTGGAGTTTTCCGCAAGGTTTGCCGGTGATCACCCATAGGTGGCGGGAGCGGGCAAGACAGTTGGCTGAGCGTTTCCTCAAGCGGCTTTCACCGCACCCAACGGCCTGGCTCGATGATCCGTACACTCTCCATCTGGCTCGTCTCACTTTGATGCTGGCCGACCACCACTACTCGAGTCTTGAGGATCCTCGGCACCGTGTGTGTGGCGAGTCCAATTATGCGCTTTATGCCAATACGATCCGCAAGACCGGCCGACCCAATCAGCCGCTGGATGAACACCTGCTGGGCGTTGAAAAACACGCTGCCACAGTGGCCAGGGCCCTGC
>NZ_JAJNAN010000148.1:0-439 GCF_022227565.1 Ectothiorhodospira sp. 9100 | reverse complement strand
GAGCAGCCCCAGCTTGAGCAGGTTGATGGCTGTTTCACGGGCATTTTCCTGCCGACCCTTCTGTAAGCCGATTTGCTCGCCCTTCTGTCGTTCCTTTTCCGCCCAGTTCTGAAGATTCTCCGCCAACATCGCATTGTCCTCCACCAAACTATTGACCTGATCCAGCGCCTTCTCTGCCTCGGTACCCAGCCGCCTGAGGTGACGTTTGAGCCAGCGGGTGATCACCTCGTCCAGACGGGCCTTCTCCGGGTGTGCCCGGATACGCTCTGCCAGGCGCTTCACCGCAGCCTGCAGCGCATCCACATCCTTGGACGCCTTCTCCACCTCGAAAATCCCGCTCAGCGGCGTGTCCCGCTCCGCCAGTTCGTCCTCGCTGAAGGCCGATTCGTTCACCAGATAGTAGCGCAGGTGGGGCTGATAGACCCGCATGAAAACCGGG
>NZ_JAJNAN010000147.1:0-454 GCF_022227565.1 Ectothiorhodospira sp. 9100 | reverse complement strand
TGCTGGTCCAGCGGTATCTGGCGGGAGATAAACAGGAAAGCCATGAGCTGGCCCAGGTGACGGAATTTGCCCAATGCTACCGGCAACGGCTGGCCAGCCTGAGCTGGTTCATGAAATGTTTGAATGAGCCCATCGCCCGGCAGGCCAATCAGGAGTACGGCTGCACGGGGCACTTCTGGGAGGCCCGCTTCAAGTCCCAGGCCCTCCGCACCGAAGCCGCCCTGCTCAGTTGCATGGCCTACGTGGATCTCAACCCCGTGCGGGCCGGGATGGCGGCCACGCCGGAGACTTCGGAACACACCAGCATCAAGGAACGCATAGCGCCCCGGTTCCACCTGGCCCAGGCAGTGCGTGAGCAGATGAAACTGGACGCCTTACTGCGGTTCGATGTGCCGGTGAAGCCGTTGCTGCCGTTTGAAGGTGCGTTCGCAGACCGGGAACAGCCCGGCATCCC
>NZ_JAJNAN010000146.1:0-478 GCF_022227565.1 Ectothiorhodospira sp. 9100 | reverse complement strand
CCTTGGCACCTTGCGGGCGCGTGGATTGAAACGCGAGGCCTACAACCGGCTCATCCAGCAGGCGATGTCGCGCCCCTTGCGGGCGCGTGGATTGAAACAACCGCCAGGGCGGTGACGACTTCGCCGAGATGAGTCGCGCCCCTTGCGGGCGCGTGGATTGAAACAGGAGGAAGGTACGCCCCAGGAAAAAGAGCAGTATGGTCGCGCCCCTTGCGGGCGCGTGGATTGAAACTCCCGAAGCGCGTCGTGTCGGTAGGCCCCGGAGG
Organism: Ectothiorhodospira sp. 9100; assembly: GCF_022227565.1. Lineage (NCBI taxonomy): Bacteria > Pseudomonadati > Pseudomonadota > Gammaproteobacteria > Chromatiales > Ectothiorhodospiraceae > Ectothiorhodospira > Ectothiorhodospira sp. 9100. The sequence continues at coordinate 212 of NZ_JAJNAN010000146.1, read as the reverse complement.
GTCGCGCCCCTTGCGGGCGCGTGGATTGAAACGGACGCTTGCGGATAATCTCAGTGACAACAGCCGTCGCGCCCCTTGCGGGCGCGTGGATTGAAACACCGCAGAACACCGCATCGAAGACATGCGCCTGGGTCGCGCCCCTTGCGGGCGCGTGGATTGAAACAACACCCGAGCAGCCAACCGCCCCGTATGGATCGGTCGCGCCCCTTGCG
>NZ_JAJNAN010000145.1:0-507 GCF_022227565.1 Ectothiorhodospira sp. 9100 | reverse complement strand
ACCAAACAGGACAACAGCCTGACCAAACCCTCGCAGGTCGCATTGCGTCGCCATTTGAACGCCGTCAAGCGCGAGCAGTTTCCATGGATGCTGGAGGTCACCAAAACGGCACCGCAGATGGCAATCATCCAGTTGGGCGAAGCGTTCAGGAATTTCTTCGCCGGCCGCGCCAGGTACCCGAGGTTTCGCAAGAAGGGCGTTCATGACCGATTCACCCTCACCAACGACCAGTTCCGCGTCGAAGGCTCCCGCATCCGCATCCCCAACCTTGGCTGGGTGCGGATGCGGGAGTCGTTGCGCTTTACCGGCAAAATCATGTCCGCGACGGTCTCCCGCGTCGCCGACCGCTGGTTTGTCAGCATCACCGTAGACACCGAAGACCCACCCAGGCGACCTGCTGAAAACCAAGGCTCGGTCGGGGTGGATCTGGGGGTCTTGGCACTGGCCACGCTCTCGACGGGAGACACCATCACCGGCCCCAAGGCGCATACTGCCCTGCTCAAGCGA
>NZ_JAJNAN010000144.1:0-503 GCF_022227565.1 Ectothiorhodospira sp. 9100 | reverse complement strand
CTATTTTCTCTCCCGTCCCCGCCGTTTTGGCAAGAGTCTGCTGCTGGATACCCTGCGCTGCCTGTTCGAGGGGCGCGAAGAGTTGTTCCGTGGGCTGTATGTCGAGTCCCGCTGGGACTGGAGTGTGCGTTATCCGGTGGTCACCCTGGATTTCGGGGGCGGGGTGGCGGCCACGCGCGAGGCGCTGGATGCGCGTATTCGGGATCAGTTGCATTGGAATCGTGAGCGGCTGGGCGTGAGTCTGAATCGTCAGACGGATATCCCGGGGGAGTTTGAGGCGCTGATCCGCGGGGCGCATGCCCGTTCCGGTGAGCGGGTGGTGGTGCTGATCGATGAATACGACAAGCCGATTCTGGACAATATCACCGAGCCGGAGCGGGCTCGGACGGTTCGGGAGGGGCTGAAAAACCTCTACTCGGTGCTGAAGACGGTGGACGCCCACCTGCAGTTCTGTCTGCTCACGGGGGTGTCGAAGTTCAGCAAGGTGAGCCTGTTCTCGGGGT
>NZ_JAJNAN010000143.1:0-506 GCF_022227565.1 Ectothiorhodospira sp. 9100 | reverse complement strand
TTGGCGCTCCCCTATCGCATCCGCACTGGACCGCAGACCGGACAACTGCAGTGGCGCCGTCCCAGCCGGGTCACCTTGAGTAATTTACTGCATAACCCCGTCTATGCGGGCGCCTACGCGTATGGGCGGCGCCCCACGGACCCGCGCCGATGCCAACCCGGTCGGCCCGGCACCGGGCGGACCGTGGCGGCCATGGACGATTGGATGGTCCTGATCAAGGACCACCTGCCTGCCTACATCAGTTGGTCCCAGTATGAGGCCAATATCGCGCAGATGGCCGCTAACACCGCCCAGGCCGGAGGGTGGGTGCGCCACGGAGTATCGCTGCTGTCGGGGCGCCTGATCTGCGGACATTGCGGTTTGAGTATGGCTCCCCAATACTCCAATGGCGGAACGCGCTTGCGCTACAGTTGCTGTCGAGAGGCGACGGATTATGCTGGACCGGCCTGTCAAACGCTGGCTGGCAAGCCGCTCGATGCTCTCATCGCCCGATTGGTTCTGGAGGC
>NZ_JAJNAN010000142.1:0-507 GCF_022227565.1 Ectothiorhodospira sp. 9100 | reverse complement strand
TTGCTGCGTGCCGCCGATCAGCCGTTCTTCAACGCCTCTCCGTTGAGCCTGGGTTCCCTCTCCGACACCCAGACCGGCGATGATCTGATGAGCTACGTGCAGTCGTTCAGCCGGGACGCGCGGGAGATCTTCGAGCACCTGGAGTTTGAGGGGTTCGTTCAGCAGCTCACCGCCAACAACCTGCTTTACCAGGTGGTGCAGCGCTTCGCCGCCATCGATCTGAGTCCGCAGCGGCTCTCCAACTACGGCATGGGGCTGGTGTTCGAGGAACTGATCCGCAAGTTCGCGGAAAGCTCCAACGAGACCGCCGGGGAACACTTCACCCCCCGGGACATCGTGCACCTGACCACCTCCCTGATCCTCACCGGCCAGGAGGACCGGCTGCAACCGCACCGGATCGTCACCGTGTATGACCCAACAGCAGGGACGGGGGGCTTTCTCTCAGAGAGCGACGAATACATCCAGCAGGTCAGCCAGGACGTGACCGTGTCCCTGCATGGGCAGGAA
>NZ_JAJNAN010000141.1:0-507 GCF_022227565.1 Ectothiorhodospira sp. 9100 | reverse complement strand
CTGCTGCGTGCCGCCGATCAGCCGTTCTTCAACGCCTCTCCGCTGAGCCTGGGTTCCCTCTCCGACACCCAGACCGGCGATGACCTGATGAGCTACGTGCAGTCGTTCAGCGGGGATGCCCGGGAGATCTTCGAGCACCTGGAGTTCGAGGGGTTCGTCCAGCAACTCACCGCCAACAACCTCCTTTACCAGGTGGTGCAGCGCTTCGCCGCCATCGATCTGAGCCCGCAGCGGCTCTCCAACTACGGCATGGGGCTGGTGTTCGAGGAGCTGATCCGCAAGTTCGCGGAAAGCTCCAACGAGACCGCCGGGGAGCACTTCACCCCCCGGGACATCGTGCACCTGACCACCTCCCTGATCCTCACCGGTCAGGAAGACCGGCTGCAACCGCACCGGATCGTCACCGTCTATGACCCCACGGCAGGCACCGGTGGCTTCCTCTCCGAGAGTGACGAGTACATCCAGCAGGTCAGCGAGGACGTGACCGTGTCCCTGCATGGTCAGGAG
>NZ_JAJNAN010000140.1:0-517 GCF_022227565.1 Ectothiorhodospira sp. 9100 | reverse complement strand
AAGCAGGCCCAGCTTGAACAGGTTAATGGCAGCCAGACGCTGGCCTTTCTGTAAGCCGATTTGCTCGCCCTTCTGCAAGCCGATCACCTCACCCTTCTGCCGTTCCTTCTCCGCCCAGTTCTGAAGATTTTCCGCCAGCATTGCATTGTCCTCCACCAAACTGTTGACCTGTTCCAACGCCTTCTCTGCCTCGGTGCCCAGCCGTCTGAGGTGACGTTTGAGCCAGCGGGTGATCACCTCGTCCAGACGGGCCTTCTCCGGGTGCGCCCGGATACGTTCTGCCAGGCGTTTCACCGCAGTCTGTAGCGCATCCACATCCTTGGACGTGTTTACGGAACGCGAACCCCCGCGTAAACTTTCCAGTATGCTTGAGGTCGTCTACAAGAAGGCTGCAGTTAAGGGTCTGGCGAAGATGCCCAAGCCGCAGCGAACGAAAATGGAAGCTGAAATACGCGCCGTAGCGGCGGCTCCGACTGACTATTTGGGCGACTGGAAGCCGCTGACCGGTTCACCTTAC